>JAAELR010000259.1 GCA_024226455.1 Paracoccaceae bacterium | reverse complement strand
TCACGGCGTCCTCGGAGAGGACATCGGTCTCGATTTCCAGCGTGCGGGTGTCGCCGATTTCCAGCAATGACTGACCACGGTTGACCACGCCTTCACATTCCTGGTGTATCTTGAGAACCCTGCCAGTGACCGGCGCGAGCACCTGCACGACATCTTCCGGATTCGACGATTTGTTGCCCGTGTAACGCAAGGCCGTGCGCGCTCCTTCGAGTTCGTGGTTGGCAACGGCTACGGCGAACTTGGCGGAGCGCAGCGCGGCCTCGCTGCCGCGCTTGACCGCTCTGGCCTGGTCGAGTCTTTCTTCCGAGATATGACCCTCTTCCACGAGTGGTTCGAGGCGCACGAGTTCCTTGCCGGCCAGGTCGGCCTCAGCGCGTGCGACCTGGACATTTTCTTCTGCGGCGTGCAACGAGGCTTCCGCGGCGGCGACCCGGGCGCGAGCTTCTGCCTGACTGCGCGGGTCGAGCGGCTGCGATTGCAAAGGATTGATGTTGAGCAGCGGCTCATTTTTCTCGACCACGTCGCCCACCTCCAGCTCGACGCGGCAGGTAGTGCCGGCGACCGGCGCGGTGATGATGTAGCGGTCGATTACGCGGCTCTTGCCTTCTTCCTGGATGCTGACCTGCATGGGCGCGCGTTTCGCCTCGGCGATGTCGACCAGCCGAGGCTGGGGCCTGAAGCCATACGCCAGCGCCGCCACGATGAACAGCAACACAGCCAGCCAGATAATGCGTCTTTGCCATTGTACGTTCATCGCTATTCCTTTGTTTTCAATACTTCGATCAGATCTAGTTTGTCCAGCCGGCGCCGTACCAGCAAGGCCGAAACGGCGGCGGCGACCAATACCACCAGTGCGGCAAAAGCATAGGTGCTCGGCTCGAGAATCAGGGGGACACGGTACATTTCGTTGCCGATGCTGGTGGCGATATAGCCGCACAATGCTCGGCCGAACCACAAGCCGAGCGGCATGGCGGCCAGCGTCAGCAATGCCAGTTCTCCGAGCAGGATATAGGATATTTCACCGCGCGTGTAACCCAGCACGCGCAGGCTGGCCAGCTCGCGGCTGCGTTCGGTCAGTGTAATGCGCGCGCTGTTGTAGACCACGCCCACGGCGATAACCACGGCGAAAAGGGTCGCCACGAAGGTCCAGAAAAGCATGGTCTCGTCCATGGTGCGGTGGAAGTTTTCGATCTCCTGGGTGCGGATCACGGAACCGACAACCTTGGGCCGCTCCTTCAATTGCTGATAAATCTCGTCGGCGTAGCGATCGTCGATATAGAAAGCGGCGCCGGAGATGAGGTTGCCGTCCTTCATCAGCCGGTTGAGCACGTCGAGATCCATGTAGGCGCCGAGGCCGAGATCCTGCCGGATCAATCTGGCCACTGGGATTTGCCGGATCGGCATGCGACCTTCCAGGATTTCCACGGTGAGCAGGTCGCCGGTCCCGATACCGAGAATTTCCTGTGCCAGGTATTCGTTCAGTACGATGCCATCCTGCGGCAACCCGACAATATTCAGATCGCTGTCGACCAGGCGCTTGATAATCGCCCCGGGTTCGAAAGCCGAAATATAAACCCGGTACTCGCGGTTTTCGAAGCGCAGTCGCGCCGGTACCGTGCGAACCGGTTCGCCGTATTCGACACCGCGCAGACTTAGCAGCTCGGTGAGTGCGCGGCGCGAGGTCGCTTCGGTGAACCCGACCGCCAGATCATCGCGCTGCGACAGGCCGTAGTGCACGTCCATCATGTAGTTGATCGTGTTTTCCTGGAAGCGGCCGGTCATCAGCATGCCGACGGCCAGCGCGATCCCCAGGACCGACAACAGCGACTTGACCGGCTTGTGGCCGAGATTGCGCAGAATCATGCGGGTGGGCGTCGAGAACAGGCGTTTCAATCCCATATCTTCGACGAACGAAGTGCGGTAGACGGCCGGCGCTTCCGGGCGCATGGCTTCGGCCGGTTTCAGGCGCACGGCGGTGCGCACCGCGGCCAGCGTACCCAGCAGGCCGGCGGCGAAGGTTATCAGGCCGGCCTGGATGATGCGCAGGGGCTGCAATTCAAAATACAAAAACGGCAGGCGGAAAAGTCCCGCATATATTTCGCTGAGTATCACGCCGAGCCATGTCCCGATCGCGACACCGAGCACGACACCGGCCAGTACGATCAGCATGATCATCTGCAGGTAATGTATCGCGATGGTAAAGTTCGAGTAGCCGAAGGCTTTCAGGGCCGCGATCTGTTCGCGCTGGGTGCCGACGAGGCGGGTGACGACGACGTTCAACAAGAATGCGGCCACGCCGAGGAAAATGATCGGGAACAGACCGGACAGGTTTTCCAGCTGTTCGAGCTCCTGCGCCAGGAAGCGGTGCGAGGGCTGGTACTCGCGGGCGAAGGCGCCGACACCGCCGTAGCGCTCGAGGATGCTGTCGATGCGATCCATTATCGTCTGCTCGTCCGCGTCGCGCGTCAGTGTCAGCACCGCGTAATTGAACGCGCCCTTCATATCGTAGGCATGCGACAGCGCGGTGCGGCCCATCCACAGGATGCCGTAGCGTTCGTAATCGGGAAACATGCCGCCGGGCCGCAACTGGTGAACGAACTCCGGCGATCCTCCGGTGCCGACGATTCGCAGTTGTTTACGCTTGCCCATGATGATGGCATGCAGCCTGTCACCCGGCTCGAAGCCGTGCGCTTTGGCGAAGCCTTCGCTGATGATGACTTCGTCGTTGCGCCCGGCCTCGATCAGGCGGCCGGCACGCAGGTACAGCCGATTGAGCAGGGGTTTGCCATCGTCCGGAATGGAGGTGACGGTGCCGACCACCGGCTCGGC
>JAAELR010000258.1 GCA_024226455.1 Paracoccaceae bacterium | reverse complement strand
TTCTGCAATGCGGCGACGGGCAGCAGGATTGGGTCCTGCTGGTAGAGCACCGGGACCAGCCAGTCCTGGAGGGGGTGTTCACCGAGGGCGCAGATCCGGGCATCCCGCTCGAGCATGGCCCGGCGCCCGGCGCGGGTGGCCTCGGCCACGTCGCCATTCTCCAGCAACCGCCGGTAGAAGGCGGGCACGAACTGCTGGGCTCCGCTGACGTAGAGGTTGTAGCCCATGGCCACCACGCCCCGGATCCCCGCCTTGAGCAGGGCGGCGGCCACGGAGGCGAAGGGATCGTCGGCCCGTTCGTCGATACGGGCCGACTGGCAGGCGTTGAGCACCATGATCGGGATGCGGTGTTCGCTGAGCAGCTGGGTCAGTTTTCCGGCATCGATGGGAGCCTCTTTGCCAGCGTCGTCTTCGAAGATGATACGGCCCTGTATATCATCACCGTCGTATTCGTGGGGTGATTCACGGTGCCCGGCACCGCCGTAGCCGCCGTGACCGTCAAAATGGACGATATGGTACCTCCCGGGCCTTTCACGCAGGTGCCGTTCCAGTTGGGAGAAGGTGGGTGGGCGCAGTACCTCGATCCGCACCGGCAGGCGTTGCTTCTGCACCAGTTCGATCAGGGGACGGGAGAGGGCGTGGT
>JAAELR010000257.1 GCA_024226455.1 Paracoccaceae bacterium | reverse complement strand
GGTGGGGTTGGGCGGCGCTGGTGGGTCGGCCATTCTGTCCAGCCCTGAGGAAAGGATGGATCTGACCGAGCTGTAACTGACGGTGTTGTTGGTCAGCGCACGCTCACAGGCGACCTCAAGGCGTTCGGAGCCATATCTGCGGTTCAGGCTGAGGATTCCGAGGGCAGAGCGATACCCCTGTTCCGGGTGTGGTCTGTCGCGCATCAGCCGTTCGACAAGAACGGCGGCGTGGTATCCGGTTCTTGCAGCTCTGTGGATCAACCCTTCCGGGGTCATGCCAGCATGGCGCTGATGGGCCTTGGGCATATGTTCCCTGACGGTGGTATGGCCGCCCCTCTGGCCGCGCCGTGTATGCAGGGCAACACGTTGATGTTGGTGGAATATCTCGACCATGCGGTGGCTTAGCCGGACATCGACCAACCGTCCGATCAGGTTATGGGGAACAGAGTAGAAGGAATGTTTTACCTCGATGTGATAATCAGGGTGCACCTTGGCACGCTTCCATTCGGCGTATTCAAAGGGCTGGTCCGGCAAGGGCCCAAGGGCGGCCCGCTCAATTTGCTCGAACAGATCCTTGCGGGATTTGCCGATATGGCGCATCGGGCGGGCATTGAGGTCTTTCAGAAGTTCGGCGATGGCCACGTTCAGGGTTTCGACCGAGAAGAAGAACTGGTTGCGAAGGCGCGCCAGAATCCAGCGTTCGACAATCAGAACCGCCCCTTCGACCTTACCCTTGTCACGTGGTTTGCGTGGCCGGGTCGGCAATACGGTCGTGTCAAAATGCTCGGCCATCGCCTCAAAGGTCGGGTTCACGGTCGGCTCGAACCAAAGTGGCTTGATGACCCCCGCCTTGAGATTGTCGCAGACGATCGCTTTGGGCACACCGCCGAAAAAGGCCAGTGCCCGACACTGGGCCTCGATCCAGTCCGGAAGCTTCTGGGTCAGGCTGGCCCAGGCGAAGGTATAAGAAGAGGCGCCCAGGACGGCGACAAATATCTGAGCCTGGCAAATCCCGCCGGTGCCGGGGTCGGTGACCGGGATTGTATGTCCGGCATAGTCGGTCTGCATCACCGCGCCGGCCTCATGGCGATTGCGGAAACTGGCACTGGTCCGCTTCTGAAAGCTGTGAAACTGCCCGCAAAACCACGTGTAGCCGTAGCCTTCCGGATGGGCGGATCGATACTCCTGCCACAACAGCGTCAGTGTCACGCCCTTGCGCTTCAACTCTGTCGCGACGTGGGTCCAGTCCGGCTGACAATCATCACGCGGCGGCCGCCCCGCACGCTGAAACAGGGCGCGGGCAAGAACGGCATCTTCATCGATGCCCGCAGGAAGAGGCCAGCAGGCCAGCCCCGCCTCACGCGCCCGCAACAGATATGTCGCCACCGTCGTCTTGCTCAGCTTCAGCCGGTCCGAAACGGCCCGGACCGAAAGACCCTGCTCATAGGTCAGTCGCAATATGGATCGTATATCCCGCATGGTCATTCGTCTCGCTTGCTTGCGCCTTGGCATCCGTCCCTCCGGCCTCTGAGAAAGCCGGAAAGGTGCCGTAGCGTGGCGAGAAAAGACCAACGTAAATCCCAGCAGATTGCTGTCCGGGAATTACTGAAATCGCTGTCCCGTAATTACTGAAAACCTTGTCCGGGAATTTGTGAAACCCGCAAGCAGATCACTTCGAGACCAGCCTGTGCGCCGTTCTCGTTGCCCAAGGCTGCAATATCGGCTTCGAGCCCATTGTCCGCGATGACCACGCCGCCTTGCGGCGAAGCCGGTTGTCCTGGGTTGCCCAGAACTTCATTCGGCCCGAAACCCTCACTGCAGCGGGCGCGAGGATCGTATCTGCGCACGCAAAGCTGCCCATCACACAGCATTGGGGAGGCGGCCAGATCGCCTCTGCGGATGGCATGCGCTTTCTGGCGCCCAAGACCGCCGTCCACGCAGGACCGAATGCACGGTACTTTGGCCGGGGGCGCGGTGTCACCTGGTACAACATGCTGTCCGATCAGTATTCCGGGCTTGGCGCGATGGTCGTGCCCGGTACCCTGCGCGACAGCCTCGCCATCCTGGCTCTCTTGCTGGATCAGGAAACAGAACTCGACCCCATCCAGATCATGACCGACACAGCAGCCTATTCCGATGCGGTATTTGGCCTGTTCTGGCTTCTGGGATATCAGTTTTGTCCGCGTCTGGCCGATATCGGCGGCGCAAGGCTCTGGCGGGTCGACAAAAACGCCGATTATGGCCCACTTGGAGAAATCGCCGAGGGTAAGATCAACACCAAACTGATCATTGAGAATTGGGAGGACCTCATCCGCTTCGCCGGGTCGTTGAAGCTGGGGCACCTGAAAGCAGAAGGCATCATGCGCATCCTTCAGGTTCGGGACCGTCCCACAACCCTGGCCAAGGCGCTCATGCACCTCGGACGCCTCATCAAAACCCTGCATGTCCTGAATTACATCGATGATGTCGACTTTCGCAGGAGCATCCTTGTCCAGCTTAACCGTCAGGAATTCAGGCACAGGCTTGCCCGAAAAATCTACCACGGAGATCGTGGTGAGGTGCGAAATGCCCTGCGACAAGGGCAGGCGGAACAACTCGGCGCGCTCGGTCTTGTCCTCAACGCTGTCACCCACTGGAACGCTATTTACATGCAAGAAGCGATAACAAAACTCAGTAATGAGGGCCTCGCAATCGACCCAAGCGACATCTCGCGTTTGTCTCCAGTCCTCTGGCGGCATATTAACTTCCTGGGCCGATACGACATCAGCCTCCCGGAAAGCGTTGCACAGGGAAGGCTAAGGCCTCTCCGGGACCCTACTTCCGCGTGGGACTTTTGAAAACAAAAAACAGCCCTTATGAGGGTATACCGTTCCGCTCAGCTGCACGGCCCTTGCCCGTGGAGATCGAGATGACGGCGCTCATCGCTTCGACCTCCGGCGCCCGAAAGGGTGGCCTGCCTCCAGCCGCGCTTGCCGGTGGCATGGTTCAGCACCAGCGTCAGATCGCCGCCGCCCATTGGCGCAACGTGCCAATTGTCGGCGCTGTGGCGGGCGCCATCCGCCGGGCAAGACAGGGACTGCGTCCGGTCGATATCGGCGGCAAGAGCGTTGCCGTAGGGGTCACGGTGCGGCGCGGTGGTGTAGATGCGCAACACGAACATTCGCACAGCTTCGCCATCGGTCTGTTTGGCAAGCCCCACGACACCCGCGGCGCGGCGGCTGGCCGGGACCAGCGGCTTGCCATAGGGGTCCATCTCTATCTTGCTGTCGATCATGGCAAGCAGCAGGTTGGCGCCTTTCAGCGGACCGGCGGGAAAGGCGATAGTGGTCCAGCCCTCGGGCATCATGGCCTGCACGCCGTCCGCATTGGCGCTGACGCCCAAGATCACGCGGCTATCGACATTCGAGCCGACCATAGTCTCTGCTTGCGCTGCGCCGCGCGGCAGGGCGATCAGCAGGGCGATGAGCCCAGTTGCCGCCAGGCGGTTGAAAAATGAAACACGCATAGTGCCCCTCCTTATTTTTGGGGGATTGTCAGAGATCGCCTCTGGCCCGCTCCGCCCACAAGGCGACACTAGCACGCATCGGCGGGGCGTGGAGATGACTTGTATCAGGTCGGCGGCGATGCCTGTCCGACGCCGCGCCGGTCCGGGGGTCATCCCCCTACGGGTGGGTGCCTTGCGGCTCGACGAAGGCGTCGGCGGGCCTTGGCTTTCGGGCCGGGCTGACCTATAGCGCGTCTTCGGTTAGCTGGAGCTGTCGCCATGCAAGGATCTGCAAATCTCAACCTGATGATAAAGGCCGCCCGCGCGGCGGGCCGCTCGCTGGTCAAGGATTTCCGCGAGGTCGAAAACCTGCAGGTTTCGATGAAGGGGGCGGGCGATTTCGTCAGCAAGGCGGACATCGCCGCCGAGAAGATCATCAAGGACGAGTTGCTGGGGGCGCGACCGAATTACGGCTGGGTGGGCGAAGAAAGCAGCGCGATGGAGGGTACCGACCCGACGCGGCGCTGGATCGTCGATCCGCTGGACGGCACCACCAACTTTCTGCACGGGCTGCCGCACTGGGCGGTGTCGATCGCGCTGGAGCACAAAGGCGAGATCGTCGCCGGCGTGGTCTTTGACCCGGCCAAGGACGAACTCTTTGTTGCCGAGAAGGGGCAGGGCGCATTGATGAACCAGACCCGGCTGCGGGTCTCGGGCCGCAATCGGCTGATCGAGTCGCTGTTTGCCACGGGCCTGCCTTTTGGTAACAAGCCCGACCTGCCCGGGGCGCTGCGCGCCCTGGGCAGGTTGCTGCCAACCTGTTCGGGGGTGCGGCGCAACGGGGCGGCGGCGCTGGATTTGGCCTATGTGGCGGCGGGCCGGTTCGAGGGCTACTGGGAGCGCGGGCTGAACTCGTGGGACATCGCGGCGGGAATCTTGCTGGTGCGCGAGGCCGGCGGCCTGGTCGAACCGCTGCGGCCTGGAGACAATGTGCTTGAAACCGGCAAATTGATCGCGGCAAATGAGAAAATTTTTGATCAGTTTGCGGGAATTGTCAGGGCGCCTTGAGCTTTGCCAGGAATACGCTCGGTTCAGGCCAAAATCCGGACATGATTGAAGTTCAATAAGCCGGGTATGGAACATCTATTGCGTAATAAGTCCCGACTGGTTCGTTTTGCCGCTGATGAGGCAGGTGCCGTTACGGTGGACTGGGTCGTGCTCACTGCCGCTGTTGTCGGCCTGGTCACGGCGTTATTCCTTTCCCTGGGGAACGATACATCCGACTACAGCAAGAGTATCGGAACCTTCATGTCCTCGCAGGGGGTCAAGACCGGCTACTAGAGCACGCCGATTCTGGGCAAGGGGATTGGTGAGAGGGATTCACCAACCGCATATTATGTGGTTCAGGATCGTTTCCGCCACAATATGATCGGCCCCTCTCATGTCCCTGCCTGCCACCGCGCTTTTTGACTGTGCCGCCGGTTTTGCTGAAACCGGTGCGGGCTGGGAGCGTCGTCGGCCGATCGCGAAGGGCCGCGAGCGACAGCGCAAAGTCAAACTCTTACCGGGCGGGGTGCTGTTTGTTATGGCGCTGCTCCGCCTCGCGGCCTTCACTGATTTCAGCGTCATAGCCCAAAGCTGGAGTTGAGGCGCTGCTTCGCGATTTGTAACCCGGATTATTCACCGGAACGCGCAATTCGGCTGACGGCGGTGGCCTAATGCTTTGATTTAGTGTAAAGAAATGGCTGTGTGAACCTCCCTTTCCTCCGGACAAAAACTGCCCTGCTGCCATGACCGAAACTGCTTCACTTTTTCCGTCTCTTCCAGCCGTCTCCGGCAAGAAGGTCCGCGCTGCTT
>JAAELR010000256.1 GCA_024226455.1 Paracoccaceae bacterium | reverse complement strand
CTCGAAGACGTAGGCCGAGCCGCTGTCATCGACCGCCGGCGTATCGCTATCACCGAAGCGCGCGCCCACGACCAGCGTATCGCCGCTGATGGCCACCGAAAAGCCGAACTGGTCGCCAATGTCGGCGTCCGAGGCGGTCAGCTTACTGACCTGACCCCAGGTGTCGGCGCTGACGCCGCCGGCGCCATCGCTATTGCGTGCGAAGACATAGGCCGAGCCGGAATCGCTGGGGTCATCGTTGTAAGGCGCGCCCACCACCAGCGTGTCGCCGCTGATGGCCACCGACCTGCCGAAGTAGTCACCCACGGCGGCGTCGGTGCCGGCCGTCAGCTTGACCACTTCGCTGATGAGGATGGGGTCGATGGTCAGCGGATAGAGGGCGTTGCGGTCGTCAACGCGCAGTTGCACGCCGCCATCGACCCGCGCCATGGTGGCCGGAAGCTCGCGGCCGCCCGCGTCCCAAACCTGGAGCTTGTTGTAGCGCATCACCGTCTCACCGGCGTCATCGTCAAAGCGGATACCGCCATGCTCCCGCGTGGTGTGGAGCGACGTGTTCAGCGCCAGGTCGACGACAAGGTCGCAGCCCTCACACGCGCTAGCCGGCCGTTGGTGGAGGGTGAAGCCCTGTTCCAGACCGTAGGGGTCGTTGACCCACCATTCGCTGATGTTGGCGTCCCAGGCGTACTCGACCCGGTTCTTGGCTACGGTGGGTTGCACAGGCGTCACCGTCTGCATGGCCCCGGCATAGCCGTAGCCGCGCAATTGCATGCGCCATTGCCAGGCATCAACGTCATCGGCGGCCGTGGCGGATGGTTTCACCACGGCCCCTTGGCTGGTGAAAGTAGTCTGCCAGCCGTGATGGCGGTTGGGGGCGACATAGCCATCACTCGGTTCGTGGCGGGTGAAGTGGTACTCAGCCTCTCTCATCTGAGACTGGACACTCCGCCACTCACCAGCGTCAAGGCCGGCGGGCGGCGCGCTCTCCTGCGCTTCGCCCGCGGTTGCAGGCGGGGTCTGCGATCCTGTCCACACCGGCGCGGACGGGACCGAT
>JAAELR010000255.1 GCA_024226455.1 Paracoccaceae bacterium | reverse complement strand
ATGACCCTTCGGCGAAGACAGGCCGATAGGTCCCGCCCGCATGCGCGTTGCGTTTCAGCTCTCGGCTGAGGGTTGAGGGAAGCCGGCCAATCGCTCGCGCGATGGCAGTAACGCCGAGGCTCTGGGCCTTCAGATCGGCAATCTGGTCCCTTTCGGAACGGGTGAGCTGAAGATATCCTGGCATGGCAACATCGCTTTCTTGTGTGGCAACAAGCGGATATCAAATCCGCCGGCGATGTTGCACTTCACGTCTGGATTCACCCACCCCACCGACCAAATTGTTATCCAACCAGCCGCTTGATGCCCGCGACATGCCCCGGCACGGCGCCCAGAACGTCGGCGCATAGCTCGTCCACCTGCGCGTCCAGCGTCTCGCGCGGAACCACCGCATCGACCAGCCCGAACTGCATAGCCTGATCGGCCGTCAGCTTGCGGCCTGCCATCAACACCAGCTTTGCCCGCGACGGCCCGACCAGGGCTGCCAGCCGTCCCGGGTCGGACGGTTGTGGCAGGAAACCCAGCTTCATCACCGGGTAAAAGAACTTTGCCTCTGGCACGCAGAGCCGCAGATCACAGGCCAGCGCCATGCCGAACGCACCACCCGCCAGCGTACCGTTCAGAGCCGCGACGGTCAGGCAGGGCAGCGCCGCGATGG
Source organism: Paracoccaceae bacterium (assembly GCA_024226455.1). GTDB lineage: Bacteria > Pseudomonadota > Alphaproteobacteria > Rhodobacterales > Rhodobacteraceae > JAAELR01. Next base: position 29,787 of record JAAELR010000255.1, on the reverse strand, counting down.
CACCCGACAGACGCTCCCACACCGGATCTGTCGCCAGCCCCGCCCGCGCCTCGTCCAGATCGGCCCCCGCAGAGAACACCTTGCCCCTCCCGGTCAGCACAAAGGCCTTCGCCTCGCCCGAGGCGGTCTCTGCGGTTTGCGCCAACTCGTGCAGCATGGCGCGGGTCAGCGAATTGGCCTTGTCGGGCCGGCTCAGTGTGACACGCCACAGCGAGCCCTCACGGGAGATCTCGATCATGCCGGCAACCCCAGTCGGGCGCGCAGATTCTCGTCGCGCAACGAAAGCTCTTCGCCCAGGTATTCGTCCGCCTCGGCGGTGCACATCCAGACCAGCGCCCGGGCAGGCCACTCTGGCGGGATGTGATCAGACCAGTTCAGCCGGCTGATCGGGTTGACCCCGCTGGCCTTGATTTCGCGCTGCATCTGCGTGGCCACCGTGCCGGGTGACAGGCCCAGGGCGCGAATACCGCAGTCGCGGGTTTCCATATCGAGACAGCGCGTCAGAATCGCCGCGCCGGCCTTCGAGGCGCAGTAGTGCGACCAGCCCTCGACCGGCCCGTGCGCCGCCCCCGACGACACCGTCAGGATGGTGCCTGCCCCGGCCGCAAGCATGCCGGGCAGCACGGCGCGCATGCCGTTGTAGACACCCTTTAGATTTATGTCGAACGCCGCCGACCATCCATCCGGATCGGAACTGGCAAGGTGCGCAATCGGCTCGATCACCCCGGCATTGTTGACCAGGATCTCCGGCGGGCCGAAACGGGCGGTGCATTGCCCGACCGCTTCCGCCACCGCGGCGTAGTCGGCCACGTCACAGGGTAACGCCAGCGCCTTTTTGCCGATCTCTGCCGCAAGATCGCCTATCTCGCGCCCGCTGCGCGCCAACAATACAACATCTGTGCCCTCAGCCGCAAATGCTCTTGCTGCCGCTGCACCGATTCCCCGGCTCGAACCCGTGATAACTGCAGTCTTGCCCTTCAAAACCATCGATTTCTCCGTTTGGTTGCGCGAATCATCGCCGTAAGGTGACTGGTCAGGAAAGTCTCACCTTGACCCCGCTGCCCGCGCGGCAGAAGCTGCCGCCACACGCATTTACTCCGGAAGGTAACAATGACACAACGCACGGCCCTATGCGGTACCACCGCAATCCTGATCGCACTTGGCGGAGCGGCTCAGGCCGACGTCACCGCGGCAGAAGTCTGGGAGAACTGGAAATCTGCCGGCGAAAGCATGGGACAGGTCCTGACACCCGGATCCGAAAGCCAGGACGGCGGCACCCTGACGATCAACGATCTGCAGATCGGCATGGAACTGCCCGAGGCCGCGGTCACCGGCGGCATCGACCAGCTCGTGTTCAGCCAGAACGGCGACGGCACGGTTTCGGTTGCCATGTCGCAGGCCTATACCATGTCGGTCGATGTGAGCGCCGAGGACGTTCTGGTCGACCTGAGCATCAGCCACGAAGGGCTCGACATTGTAGCCTCTGGCGATCCGGGCGCGATCACCTATGATATGTTCGCCTCACGCATGGACATTGCCGTCGACAGCCTGGAGGTTGACGGCGAGCAGATCGAACTGACTGCGGAAATCTCGACCACCGATGTCGGCGCCAGATATGTCGTCGTGCAAGGCGACATGACAGAGGTCGATACCGCGTTCAAGGCCGCGGGCCTGACCGTGTTGTTCCGCATGAAAGAGCCCGGTGGCGGCGACGGGCACCTGAACGCGGATGCCACGCTGTCCGATATCGAAGGGACCTCTTCGGGCTCGCTAGTGTTTCTGGCCGACCCAGAGGCCCTGTCGCAGGCGCTGAAGGATGGTCTCAGCACCGCATCGGCGATGAGCCATGGCGGTTCCAGCTATTCGCTCGAATTCGTCGACGGGAGCGATCAGTTCTCGATAAACGGCAGTTCGACCGGCGGGCACCTCGCGGTCTCTATGGATGCCGAGGCGCTGGCCTATGAGGTTGCCAGCAGCGGCGTCGACCTGACCATGTCGGGTTCCGAGATACCGTTACCCGAGATTGCCCTGACCATGGGCGAATTCGGAATGGCGTTTCTGATGCCGGTGGCGGCAAGCGAAGAACCCGGCGCGTTCGGCTTCAACTTCACTTTACGTGATCTCAGCGTGTCCGAGATGATCTGGAGCATGGTCGACGCCGGCGGTCAGCTGCCGCACGACCCTGCCACGCTGATCATCGATCTGGCAGGTCAGGCCAACTGGCTGTTCGACATCTTCGATCCGGAATCGATGGCAGAGTTGGATGGCCCGATGCCGGGCGAGATACATGCGCTCGACATCAAAGAGCTGAAACTGACCATCGCCGGCGCCGACCTCAGCGGCAACGGGGCCTTCACCTTCGACAACGCCAACCTGATGACCTTCAACGGGGCGCCCGCCCCGACCGGCGCGCTGGATCTGCAGCTGGTGGGCGGCAACGGGCTGCTCGACAAGCTGGTCGCCATGGGGCTGTTGCCCGAAGATCAGGCCATGGGCGCGCGCATGATGATGGGTCTTTTCGCCCGTCCGGGCGACGGCGAAGACACGCTGAACACGAAGATCGAGGTCGACGGGGCCACCGGGGCCGTCTCGGCCAACGGCCAGCGGCTGCAATAGACCCCATAAACCCAACCCGCGGCCCCGTTTAGGCGGGGCCGCCTTTCGTTTGCATACCATAGGGTTCATCACCGCTGTCTTGGACGGTCGCGATCGATGCCCTATTTATTGACCCAGTCTGTTGACCAATTACGGAGACCTGTTGTGAAATCCCAATTCCTTGCCGGCACCACTTTAGCCATCTCGGCCCTGACCCTGCCCGCCGCGGCCCTCGCCGATGTCACCCCGGCAGATGTCTGGGGCAATTACGGCGCCTATATCCGCGCTTTGGGCGGAGAGCTGACCGCAACGTTGTCGGACGACGGCAACAGCCTTGCCGTCAACGGCATCGCGGCGAATTTCGCGCTGCCGATGAGGGCCGGGTCCGTCTCGATGACGATGGGCAGCGTGAAGATCACCGACAATGGCGACGGCACCGCCACGCTGCGCGCTCCCACCGAACTGCCGGTCAGTGCCAGTTTTGACATTGCCGGCGTGGGCCAGGGCCGCTTCGGGATGGTGATACGCAGCCCGAACTACGAAATGCTGGCTACCGGCACCCCGGGCGACGTCAGCTACAGCTACGGCATCGCCAGCTACACGATGGAATTTACCGACCTGACACTCAGCGGCCCGGCCTTCGAGGACCCCAAGCTGGCCGCGCTCAGCCAGGGCGCCATCAGGGGCAGCGTCACCGTCGATGGCAACACCGGCAACATGCGAGTGACCGAGGGCGACCTGCTGAGGCTGACCTTCGAGGGTGGTTACTCTGGACTGGCCTATGATTTCACCTTCGGACCGGTTCAGGGCGTCACTTCGTCTCAACAAGGCAGCATGGGCGCCGGCGATACCAGCGGCACGGTGGCGATGCCCGCGACGGGTGTCGCGGTGATGGCGCTGCCGCAGGCGCTGCGCGACGGCATGGAGTTTCACCTCTCATCGCGCTACACCGACGCCGCGTCGTTCCAACAGGTCAAGCTGGGCGACAAGGTACAGACCAGCACCCGTGATTTCGTGGAACTGGCCGAAACCGAAATACACATCGATGCCGGGGGTTTGCGGCTGAACGGCACCGGCGAGGGCTATAGCGTTGAGATCACCGGCAACGAATTCCTGCCTGTTCCGATCACAGCCGCGGTCGGCAAGATCCTGTTTGGGCTCGACCTGCCGCTGCTTGCCTCCGAAACCCCGCAACCGGTGGCGTACCGGCTGAGTCTCGGCGATGTGACCGTGGGCGAAGAGGTCTGGGGCCTCGTCGACCAGGCCGGCGCCCTGCCCCACGACCCCGCCACCGTCGATCTTGACCTGACCGGTCAGTTCCTGACCAAGATCGACCTGCTCGACTTCATGGCGCTCGCCGCTATCGAAGAGAACGGAGAGATCCCGTTCGAAATGCACGAGTTGAACATCAACAACCTGCTGGCGGTTATTGCCGGGGCAGAGCTGACCGGCAATGGCGGGTTCACCTTCGACAATTCCGATCTGGCAACCTTCGGCGGCATGCCTGCCCCGACCGGCTCGCTCGACCTGAACCTGACCGGCGGCAACACGCTGCTCGACGCGCTGGTCGCCATGGGGCTCTTGCCCGAAGAAGACGCGATGAGTGCCCGCATGATGCTGGGCATGTTCTCTCAACCCGGTGAGGGCCCCGATACGCTGACCTCGAAGATCGAGATTGACGGTGCCACCGGCGCCATCTCGGCCAACGGCCGGCGACTGCAGTAGAACGCAGCACCCAGGAATACCGAAAACTCTGGCGCCAGGGTCCCTCCCGGGCGCCTCCGCTTCGGGCACTGCCTTGCGCCCCTGCGGTTTCCGAACTACCCCCTTGGGCAATGAACCCGCGAAAAGGCAGGCCATGTCCGACCGTCTTGAAACTCTCACCCGCCGCCTGCTCGACGCCGCCGAACGCGCCGGAGCCGGGGCCGCGGATGCGATTGCCGTCGACGGCACCTCTGTCGCCATCGACGTGCGCGAGGGCAAACTGGAACAGGCCAAACGCTCGGAAGGGGTCGATATTGGCCTGCGCGTGCTGCTGGGCCAGCGGCAGGCCTGCGTCTCGGCCTCTGACATCTCTGACGCCACGCTGAGCGCCATGGCCGAACGCGCTGTTGCCATGGCCAGCGAAGCGCCCGAGGACCCCTATATCGGCCTCGCCGATCTGGCCGATCTGGCTCAGCACTGGGATCTGGAGGCGCTGAACCTCGAAGACCCCTCGCCCGAGCCGGATCCGGCGACGCTGCAGGACACCGCGTGCCGGGCCGAGGCCGCCGCCATGGCCGTGCCGGGCATCACCAGGATCGACGCCGCCAGCGCGGCTTATGGTCGCCGCCGGGTGCATCTGGCCGCCAGCAACGGATTTACCGGTGGCTATGTGCGCACCTCGCATTCCACCTCCTGCGTCGCGATCACCGGAGACGGCACGGGGATGGAGCGCGATTTTTTCGGCGATATGCGCATCCATGCGGGGGACATGGAAACCCCTGAGGATATCGGCTGCAGGGCAGGAGAACGCACCATCGCCCGCGCTGGCGCCCGGGTTCCGCCCACGGGCGCCTTTGCGGTGATCTACGACGAACGAATTTCCAGCGGGCTGATCGGCCATCTGCTGCAGGCGGTCAACGGCGGTTATGTCGCGCGCGGCTCCAGCTGGCTGCGCGGCGCGCTGGGCGAGCAGGTGCTGCCCGGGCATCTCTCGCTTGTCGAAGATCCCTTGCGCGCCCGGGCCACCGGCTCTCGCCCCTTCGATGGCGAGGGGCTTCCCTGCCACCGCCGTGCCATCGTCGAGAACGGCGTGCTGCAGGGCTGGACGCTCGACCTTGCCACCGCCCGGCAACTGGGCATGCAAAGCACCGCCAACGCCGCGCGCGGCACCACCTCGCCGCCCGGCCCCTCGGTCAGCAATGTCGCGCTGACGCAGGGCGACAAGACCCGTGAGGAACTTTTTAGCGACATCGGTACCGGCCTGCTGGTCACCTCGATGATCGGCAGCGCCATCAACCCCACCACCGGCGACTATTCCCGCGGCGCCGGCGGGTTCTGGATCGAAGGCGGCCAGATCGCCTATCCGGTCAACGAATGCACCATCGCCGGCAACCTGCGCGACATGCTGCGCAGCATCGTGCCCGCCAACGACGCCCGCACGCATCTTTCGCGCGTCGTCCCCTCGCTTCTGGTCGAAGGTCTGACCCTTGCCGGAAACTGACCTCTCTTTGCTGATCGACGCCGCCAGGGGTGCTGCCGAGATCGCGTTAAGGTACTGGAAGACCGACCTGCGGGTCGAGACAAAGGACGGCGGCTCGCCGGTTACAGAGGCGGATTACGCGGTTGATGACTATCTGCGTGATCTGCTGATCAGGGCGCGTCCCGGCTATGGCTGGCTCAGCGAAGAGAAAGAGGATGACGGCGCCCGGCTTGGGCACGACACCGTTTTCATCGTCGACCCCATCGACGGCACCCGCGCCTATATGGACGGCGAACCGACCTGGGCGCATTCCCTGGCCGTTGCGCACCGGGGCCGCCCGGTGGCGGCGGTGGTCTACCTGCCGGCGCGCGACAAGCTCTATACCGCCGTGGCGGGCCAGGGCGTGTGGCTGAACAGTGTACCCATCGGTGCGGGCAACCGGTCGGACCCCGACGGCGCCACGGTGCTTGCCCCACGCGCCAGCCTCGATGCGCAGTGGTGGGCCAGGACCCCGCCCATGCTGCAAAGGCACTTTCGGCCATCGCTGGCCTACCGCTTCTGCCTGGTGGCAGAAGCGCGGTTCGACGCAATGCTGACGATCAAGGACGCCTGGGAATGGGATATCGCCGCGGGCGCCCTTATCGCCGAAGAAGCCGGCGCCCTGGTCACCGACCGAAACAACGCACCACTGGTGCTGAACAGCGAACCCGCAAAATCTGCCGGTATCTTCACCGCTGCCCCGAACCTGCACGCCGCTCTGCTTTCGCGTTACCTCTAGATGTGGAACAATCTGGTGCAAGACTTCATCTAGCTCGCCGCGACCCAAACGGGAAGGACGCGGCGTCAAGGGAACGGCACCGGAATGGAGAAATCGCTTACACTCGCGCTTTATCTCGCCACCCGCGCCCGTTCTGACCGGGCCGCAAGGCGGGCGCACAGACATGGCGGCCAGGACGCTGAACGGTACGGAGAAACCTCGACGCCCCGCCCCGAAGGGCCGCTGGTCTGGTTTCACACCGGCAATGACCACAACGGCTCGTCGGTCCGTGAACTGGTGTACCGGATGCAGGCCGAACGCCGCGATCTGCAGGTTCTGCTAACCACCAATGCCGAGGAGCGAGAGACATCTGAACCGGGCGTCATCTGGCAATATGCGCCAGACGAATCCCTGCCCTCGGTGCGTCGGTTCCTTGATCACTGGCGCCCCAATATCGGTATCTGGACAGAACCCGACCTGCGCCCGGCGCTGATCGCCGAAGCCGCCGGTTACGGCGTGCCGCTTTACCTGATCGACGCGCAGACCGCTATGCCTGACCCGCAATCGTGGCGCTGGCTGCGCGGCATGTCGGCATCGCTGATGACCCGGTTCCGCAAGGTTCTGACAGGAAACCGCGAAACCGCCAGAGCGCTGCGTTCATTGGGGACCAGCCCCGACCGGATCGAGCTTTGCGGCTTTCTCGAAGAGGGCACCCCGGCGCTGCCCTGCGACGATAGCGAACGCGATGCGCTGGCCGCGGCTCTTGGAGCGCGCCCGGTCTGGCTGGCCGCCTATGTCACGCCAGAGGAATGCAAACTGGTGCTCTCGGTGCATCGCCGGGTCCAGCGGCGCTCGCACCGGCTGCTGCTGATCCTCGCGCCGGACGCCCCCGAAGACGGTCGGCGCTGCCACGAGCTTCTTGTGGCCGAAGGTTCCCGCAGCGCCTTGCGCTCTGACGGAGAAGAGCCCGACGGCGACACGCAGGTCTATATTGCCGATACCGAGGGTGAAATGGGGCTTTGGTACCGGCTGGCGCAAATCTGCTTTATGGGCTGCTCGCTGGCCGGCCAGACCAGCGGCGCCAACCTCTATGAGCCCGCAGCGCTGGGTTCTGCCATCATCCACGGGCCCGACACGCGCAATTTCCGCCGCGCCTTCGACAAGCTCGGGCAAGCCAACGCCACCAGGATGGTCCGCAATGCCGACCAGCTTGCCGGGGCGGTCGAAAACCTGCTGGCACCCGACACTGCGGCACATCTGGCACATGAGGCGTGGAAGGTCTGCTCTACCGGGGCCGAGGTCACCGACCGGGTCATCGACATGATCTTTACCGAACTCGACGAGCAGGAGGACGCCTGATGCGCGCGCCCGTCTTCTGGTTTCGGCCGCCCAGCCACCCAAGCTGGCGGGCCCGCCTGCTGGGGCCGCTATCGATGCTATATGCCCGCGCCACCGCCCGGCGTGTGGCGCGGGAGGGCTATCGCGCCTCGGTTCCGGTAATCTGCGTCGGCAACCTCAATCTTGGCGGCACCGGCAAGACCCCGACGGTGATCGCGCTGGCCGACCGGCTGCGCGCCGCCGGGGTGCAGGCACATGTGATCACACGCGGTTTTGGCGGACGTCTCGAAGGACCGCTCTGCGTCGACCCACGTCAACACGGCGCCGCGGATGTGGGCGACGAGCCGTTGCTGCATGCCGCATTCGGACCGGCCTGGGTATCGCGCGACCGCGCCGCGGGGGTGCGGGCAGCCCAGGCCGCGGGGGCCGACGCAATCCTGCTCGATGACGGGTTCCAGAACCCGTCGGTGGTCAAGGACGCCGGCATCGTCGTGGTCGATGCCACGGTCGGTTTCGGCAACGGCCGGGTCATCCCATCCGGCCCGCTGCGCGAACCTGTGGCCGCCGGGCTCGCCCGCGCCGACCTGGTGCTTTCCATTGGCGACGCGCAGCAACAGGCCGGTTTCCGGGCCACATGGGGCTCTGACGTGACGGTGCCGGTGGTGCGGGGCGAACTGGTTCCCCTGCGCACCGGCATGGACTGGCCCGGCCTGCGGGTGCTGGCCTTTGCCGGCATCGGCCGCCCGTCAAAGTTCTTTGCCACCTTGCGCACGCTTGGCGCCAACGTCCTGCGCGCGCAGGCGCTCGACGACCACCAGCCACTGACCGACGCGCTGATGAAACGCCTGGAACTGGAAGCCACGATGCTTGGCGCCCAGCTCGTTACCACCGAAAAGGACGCCGTGCGCCTGCCCGCAGGCTTTCGGCAAAAGGTGTTGACGGTGCCGGTACGGCTGGAATTGCAGGGCTGGTCCGGCATCGACGCGGTGCTCACCCGCGCCGGTCTACCGCTTGCCTAACCCGTCGCGGATTTCCTCGCCATGCTCGTCCAGCGCGGGCGAGGGCCGGTCCAGCGCCAGATCGGCGTCGGAGAAATGGAACGGCGGGCGTACAGAGGGTACCCCGTCCAGGTCCATCCGTACGCCGCGATGGGCAAGCTGCGGGTCGTCGAACACCTCTGCGAGATCGTTGATCGGCCCGGCGGGCACGCCTTCGGCCTCGCAGGCGGCCAGCAGATCGGCCTTGGTAAAGCCGCGCGTCCGCTCGGTCAGGATACCGGTCAGGTCATTGCGGTTGGCGATCCGGTCGGCATTGCCCAGATAGGCCGGATCGGTCCCCAGATCCGGCACCCCGAGCAAACCGCAAAGCCGCCGGAACTGGGCGTCGTTGCCGGTGGCGATGATGATCCAGCCGTCGGCGCAGTCGAACACCTGATAGGGTGTCAGGTTAGGATGCGCGTTGCCCAACCGCGAGGGCGCGTTGCCCGTGGTCAGGAAATTCATCGCCTGATTGGCAGTGATCGCAGTGGCGGCATCCAGCAGCGCCATGTCGATATGCTGGCCGCGCCCCGTGGCATGCCGCTGCTGGACCGCGGCCAGAATGGCGATCGAGGCATAGAGTCCGGTAAAGATATCCGTAACCGCAACGCCAACCTTCTGCGGCTGGCCGTCCGGCTCTCCGGTGATCGACATCAGCCCCGACATGCCCTGGATGATGAAATCGTACCCTGCCCGGTGCGCATAGGGTCCGGTCTGCCCGAAACCGGTGATCGAGCAATAGATCAAAGCAGGGTTAAGTGCGCTGAGGCTGGCATAGTCCAGCCCGTATTTGGCCAGCCCGCCAACCTTGAAATTCTCGATCAGGATATCGGCCCCGGCGACCAGTTCGCGCACCGTCGCCTGCCCCTCGCTGGTGCGAAAACTCACCGCCACCGACCGCTTGCCCCGGTTACAGCCGTGGAAATAGGCCGCGGTGCGCTCGCCGACGCGCTCGACAAAAGGTGGCCCCCATTTGCGGGTATCGTCGCCATCGGGGCTTTCGACCTTGATCACATCGGCGCCAAGATCAGCAAGCGTCTGTCCGGCCCAAGGGCCGGCCAGGATGCGGGCCAGTTCGACGACCTTCAGACCGGCCAGAGGCGTTGTCATCAGCCGCCCAGCTTAGCGTCGATCAGCGCAGAGAAGTCGGCATACGACATCGCACCGGTGGTCAACTCGCCGTCGATGATGAAGCTCGGGGTCGAGCGGATACCATGCTCTTCGGCGTTCTCCTGGTAGACGGCGATCATCGCGCGCGCTATGTCCTCGTTCTGCAGACAGGCATCGATCTCTTCGCCGGTCAGCCCGGCGGTGCGGCCGATCTTGGCCAGGTTGTCGGCGACGGCGCCCGGGTTGCCCTTGGTCCACTCTGCCTGCTGGGCATAGATCATGTCGGCGATACCGAAATAGCGACGAACATCGTCATTCGGGTAGATGCTGACCTCTTCCGCTCTGTCACCTGCCGTCGCGGTGGTCGCGGCTGCCTCTGCCGCAGTCTCGGTGCCGGTGCTTTCCATCGCTGCGGGCTTGCAGCGCGCCACCATACCGGCCCAAAGGCTGAAGCGGTCGAAATAGACCTCGCGGTAGACGAACCGCACCTTGCCGGTGTCGATATATTCCGTCTTGAACTGCTTAAGGGTATCTTGGTGGAAGTTCTTGCAATGCGGGCAGGTATAGCTGGCGTATTCGATCACCGTCAGCGGCGCGTCTTCCGCACCCAACACCATTTCCTCGACAAGCGACTTGTCGATCTCGGCATCGGCCTCCTGTGCTTCGGCCATGCCCAGGGTGGGCAGGCCGGTAGAGTTGGAATTCTGCCAGTAATACGCCCCGCCCAGCAGGACGAGCGCGGCGGCGGCGATCATGGTGAAACGATTCATAATGTCTGCCTCAGTTGCGTTTGGAACGGGATAGAACGTTTTGGCCCAGCGCTTCAAGAGCGCGGCGCAGGCCGTCGTCGGTGACATTGGCCGCCGCGCGCTTGGCGGTGGCGGTAGTGGCCGGGTCGGATGTTGGCGTGGTTTTCGGTGCCGGGGCAAATGCCACCTGTCCCTCGGCAAAGCCGGTGGGCGCGGTCTGGGTGATGTTGACCCGCGAGATCGCGGCATAGCCGTAGCAGGCATTGACCCGCTCGCGCAGGCTCTCGCGCTGCATTGCCAGCATCGGCGCCCGGGCGCCCGTGGTCAGCACCGTCAGCGTGGCGCCGAAACCGCCCCTGCCATAGCTGACATTCACCGGACGGGCGACGCGGGCGATATCCTCGCCGACAATCTCGGCCCAGTGGGTCAGCAGCCGCGCCACCGCAAAGCCGCGCTTTTCCCCGGCCTTGCGGATCCGGTCCTGCAACAGCCCGCCGGTTCGCTCGAACCCGCGCATACGGCGTATCTGTTTGCGGGTCTGGCCCTTGGTCATGGCTGGCACATCGCTCCTTGGGTGCTATTCTAGGCCACGTTGGGCGCGGCGCCAGCACAAAGCCGCGGCAAGGGACATAAACATTGCGTGACGAGGATTACAGCGCCGATCTGCTGCACTGGTACGACCCCCACGCCCGCGCTCTGCCGTGGCGTGTCGGCCCGGCAGAGCGGCGCAGCGGCGCCCATCCCGACCCCTATCGCGTCTGGCTGTCCGAGGTCATGCTGCAACAGACCACCGTCGCCGCCGTTCGTGGCTATTTCGACCGGTTCACCAGGCTCTGGCCCGGCGTCGCCGATCTTGCCGCTGCCGAGGATGCGGCGGTGATGGGAGAATGGGCCGGCCTTGGGTACTATGCCCGCGCCCGCAACCTGCTGAAATGCGCCCGCGTTGTGACCCGGGACCTGGGCGGCCAGTTTCCCACCACCAGCGCAGAGTTGCTGAGCCTGCCCGGCATCGGACCCTACACCGCCGCCGCCATCGCCGCGATCGCATTTGACCGGCCCGCCATGGTAGTCGACGGCAATGTCGAGCGTGTCATGGCCCGGCTCTTCGCCGTCGAAACGCCGCTGCCCGCCGCCAGGCCCGACCTCGCCGCGCTGGCCGCCCGCCTGACACCGCAAGACCGCCCCGGCGACTATGCCCAGGCTGTCATGGATCTCGGTGCCACGATCTGCACGCCCAAGGCGCCGGCCTGCGGCCTTTGTCCGCTGCGTCCCGCCTGCCGGGCCCGCGCCGCCGGGCAACAGGCCGGGCTGCCTCGCAGACTGCCAAAAGCACCCAAACCCACCCGCTACGGCATCGCCTATGTTGCGCGCCGCGCCGATGGTGCCTGGCTGCTGGAACGCCGCCCCGACAGGGGGCTTCTGGGCGGCATGCTCGGCTGGCCCGGCAGCGACTGGGCCGACAGCCCGTCCGAGGCGCCGCCGGTCGTTGCCGATTGGCGCGACCCCGGCGCCGAGGTCCACCACACGTTCACTCATTTCCACCTGCGCCTTGCCCTGCGCGTCGCCCACCTGCCCGGCGACGCCACTCCTCGGACCGGCCGTTTCGTCCCGCCGCACCGGTTCCGCCCCTCGGACCTGCCCACGGTGATGCGCAAAGCCTACGATCTCGCCGCCCCGGCACTCGGAGGCAATTGATCGCCCGGCGCCCTGCGCCGTAAAACACACCCAGGTGGCAACAACCGGAGCAGCGCAATGATCTCCGCCGAACAGGTCGCCAGGGTCCACCGTGCCCTGCCGTTCTGGCTGCCGCTCGGCCTGCTGCCACTGCTCTTTCTTGCCGCCACACGCGGCGGGTAGGCGCTGATCCTGCCCCCCCTGGGCACCTGGCGGCTCTACTCGATCCTCGACCTGATCCTCGGGATCAACCGGGAAAACGCCGACCCCGACGCCAGCGATGACCAGCTTTTCTGCTACCGCCTGATCACCCTGATCTGATTCCCGATCCAGTTCGTCGAGATCCACGGCGCGATCTGGTACGCCACGGGCGCCGAACACCTCTCGACCGCCGAAAAGCTGATCCTGTTCGTCGATGCGGCATCCTGTCGGGCACCGTCGGCATCGTCTATAGCCACGAATTGATGCACCGGAAGACCCGGCTGGAGCGCCGGCTGGCCGACCTGCTGCTGGCATGCGTGCTCTACAGCCATTTCCGCGCAGAGCATCTTCTGGTGCACCACCCCCATGTCGCCATCCCACGCAACGTGGTCACAGCGCGCTACAACGAGGGCCTTCACCGGTTCTTCGTTCGGGTGCTTGGCCAATGCGCGGGCTCTGCATGGCGCGCGGCAACAGCCCTACGGCTATCCGCTGATGGCCACCGCGGCGATGATCCCGACCTTGTGGCGCCGGGTTATGAACCCGCGGGTGCGCAAATGGCGCGCGACCCATTGTCCCGAAATCGAAGACTGGACCAGCTCGGCCCGGGCACGGAACCCGCCGCCGCGCGAAGCCTGATCGAGCCCGCTATTGTTTTGCCTCTTTCTTGGCCTCAAATATGGGCCCGGGGGGGTGCGGGGGGTACACCCCCCGCCCACGGCGACGCCGAAGGCGGCGCAAACAAAAAAGGCCGCGCCGCAGGCGCGCCCGCATCGCAGCGTTGACCCAAAAAAACCCCGCCAGACCCTTCGGGCCGGCGGGGCATAGTCGTGCCGTGGCCAGGCCACAGGCACCGGCGGTAAACTTGTTTCGTTCAGGTCATCTCCGCCCGAATTTGCTGGCGCAGCACGTCGATGGGCACCTTTTTTCCGTCCCGCTTAAAACACCAGTAGGTCCAGCCGTTGCAGCTCGGCGCGCCTTCCAGCGCCGCGCCGACCTGGTGGATCGATCCCGTCATGTCCGAGGCCACCAGCGTGCCGTCGGCCCGCACTTTCGCGGTCTGGCCGCGCGGCGACACCAGCACCTCGCCCGGGCGCAGCATGCCCCGTTCCACCAGTTGCCCGAACGGCACCCGCGGCTCGGCACGCTTGGCTTTTGTGGTTTCCAGCGCCGACCGGTCCAGCCGCCGCACTCGCGCCAGCCGACGCTCGGCGACCTCGCGATAGGCTGCTTCGCGTTCTATCCCGATGAAATCGCGGCCCAGCATCTTGGCCACCGCTCCGGTGGTGCCGGTGCCAAAGAACGGATCCAGCACCACGTCGCCGGGGTTGGTCGTGCCCACCATGATCCGGTGCAGCAGCGACTCGGGCTTTTGCGTCGGGTGCGCCTTGTCTCCGTTGCCGTCCTTCAGCCGCTCATGCCCGGTGCAGATCGGCAGCACCCAGTCGCTGCGCATTTGCACGCCCTCGTTCAGCGCCTTCAACGCCTCGTAGTTGAACGTGTATCTCGCCCCCTCCGCGCGGCTCGCCCAGATCAGCGTCTCATGCGCGTTGGTCAGCCGCTTGCCGCGGAAATTCGGCATCGGGTTCGATTTGCGCCAGACCACATCGTTGAGAATCCAGTAGCCCTGGTTCTGCAACTCGGCGCCCATGCGGAACACGTTGTGATAGGACCCGATCACCCAGATCGCGCCGTTCGGCTTCAGCAGCCGGCGCGCGGCGGTCAGCCAGTTGCGGGTGAACCTGTCATAGGCGGCGAAACTGTCGAACTGGTCCCAGTGATCGTCGACCGCATCGACTTTGGAATTGTCGGGCCGGTGCAGATCGGACTTCAGCTGCAGGTTATAGGGCGGATCGGCGAATATCAGGTCGACCAAACCTTCCGGCAGGGCGTTCATCGCCTCGACACAGTCGCCCGCAATAATCTGGTTACGCGGCAGGTTATGACCCGCCACTTCGGTCCGCTTCGTCATCTCTGCCTCTGTCCCCGCACCGTTTTTTTGGTGCTCGTTTGTTGCAGACGAAGATGAGTCAAAGCTGATTCGCGGTCAAATCCTTTTTGAATCAGTTAGTTACTTATTTCTCTTGATACAAGATATTGTGGACCGGTTTGAAAGACCGTCTATGATGTGGGGTCACCCCAAGATGTCGAAGCGCCTCTAGATGCATCGCCGTGCCATATCCGGCATTGCTCTGCCAGCCATAGCCCGGATGCTGTTGCGCCAATCCCACCATGATCGCGTCGCGGCATATTTTCGCCACAATCGAGGCCGCCGCAATCGACACCGAGCGCCCATCGCCCTTGACCACCGCCTGGGCCGGGACCGTCAGTCCTTGCGGCACCATGTTGCCGTCGATCAGTGCGAAACCGGGGCGCCGAGCCAAACCATCCACTGCCCGCTGCATCGCCAGATGCGCGGCCCGCAGGATATTGATCTCGTCTATCTCTTCGACCGTCGCATGGGCGATCGAGACCTCGGCGCTGGCGTGGATCTCTTCGGCCAATGCGGCCCGCCGCCGGGCGGTCAGTTTCTTGCTGTCGTTCAAACCTGCCGGAATACGGCCCGGGTACAGGATCACCGCCGCGGCGGTCACGGGGCCGGCAAGGGGCCCGCGACCAACCTCATCGACGCCGCAAACCGACGCGTGCCCCTGCGACAGCGCGGCGGTTTCGAATGAGAAGTCAGGGAATGTCATGGCCGACTGATAGGAACGTCCGACGGCTCAGTCAAACCCGCAGAACTGTTCCGGGGCAGGAGACCCGCAACGGAACCTGCCCCGGAGACGTGGCCCGACCTGTTGCCGGGCCACCGCTCGAAAACCGCTTCAGATCAGCCGAACACCCAGCCGTTGCGGCGCAGGCAGCGCGCCGAGAACACGGTGCGGTTGCCATTGTTGGTCCAGATTGTCGTCCGGCATCCGCCCGGCAGGCGGGCGAAGTTGTTCATGTTGTTGATCAGGCAGCGCTGCCCGAAGAACCGGCGCGGTCCGTTGTTCCAGCGGTTCTTGCGCAGGCATGCCGAGGGCACGACCCGGCGCCGCGGGGTCACGACGACGGTGCCCGGGTCGTTGCGACGCGTGACGTGCCGGTTCTTGTTGTTGTTCGACAGGGCGTGGCCCAGCATCAGCACCGCACCGGCGCCAAAGATGAAGCGGGCGATCTCGCCGGTGTCAGCGGCCCGCGCGGGTGCTGCAGACATGTTGGTCAGAGCCAGCGACGCTGCAAGGACGGTTGCTAAAAGACGTTTGGACATGATCAGTCCTTTCAGGGTTTCAGGCAGTTGGATTCGGCTGCCATGGGTTGGGGCCTTCATCTGACGCCCTGGTCCGCCGCTAGGCAATATCGGCGTGCGGTTATCTGATAACGGCCCTGAAAAGGGGTCATGATATTGAATAACAATGCCCGATGGTTCAGATTAATCCTCATGAAACAGGCACTTCTCATACCCGCCCTTGCTTTGGCGATGCTCGCGTCCGCGACTGCGGCCTCGGCCTGCCAGGCAGAGATCAAGGCGAAACAGGGCAGCACTTATGTGCACACCTGGGTGACGGTCAACGTCGCCTCGTGCACGCCCGCCGCGATCAAAGCCTCGCTGCAGACACAAGGCTACTCGAACGTACGTGTGGTCAACGTCAGCCAGTGAGGCTAACATCCAGACCATGAGTCTGGTTGACAACGAACATGATCTGGCGACCACCCGGCGCTCTGGCGGTCGGGTGGTCGCGTTCGGCCTTGCCTCCATCGTGGGTATCCTCGCGGTGGCGGCCGTGCTTCTCTTCATGAACCTGCCCACGGCGACGGCCTTCGTCGATCGCGTCGACACGATATTCTTCAACTACGATCTGACCTCGGCCGATTCGGATGCCGAAACCAAGCTGTTGGGTATCCTGGCCGACTCCGGCGCCTCGTTCTCCGAGGTCCTGGCCAGCTACCGGGTGATCATCTTCGTGCTGCTGATCTTCGCCACCGCGCTGCTGATCGCCTCGCTGGTGTTCCTGATCACCATCATCGCACTGAACCGGCGCGTCGGCGAGATTGAGCGTTCCGGCATCCAGGTCAGTTCGCTGATCATCAGCCGGGATGAGCGCAAGGTCTACCTCAACAACATGGAGTTCGCCCTGACCGCGGCGGCGATAGAGACGCTGGCGGTGCTGGCAGAGGCGCGGATGGACGAGGACGTGCTGAGCGGCGCCGAGATAGAGGCGGTGATCTCTGGCAAGAGCAGCGTCGATTGCGACGAGGCCAGCGGTGCGACCCGGATCAAGCGGCTACGCGACACGCTGGGCAACCAGATGGTCAGCGAACTGTTGATCAAGAACATCGCCCGCAAGGGCTATATGTTGTCGATCGACAAGGACGTGATCCGGATGATCTGAGACGATCACGCCGGTGTGCCGGACCTTCGGACCAACTTGCCCGGCAAATCGGGTTAACGCGTTGATTTGGCAGGAATCTGGCTGTCGGACTAACGTCGGACTTCTGTCGGATTTGCGTCGGACCCTGAAATGACGGATTTACCGGGTTAACGGGGCCGTGCGGGGGCTGGTTGGGCTCGCAGGGTGGGCAGGACGGCCCGCCCCGCTCTCTACAAGAAGATGACAAGCGCCCAGAACAGAAACATGGCCAGGTATATCCGGACGCCGTACATACCGGCCTCTATCTGCAACTTCCTCAGCGGGTCAGAGTCCAACCGCAGATATCCCTGGATCAGGTGAGACCCGGGGTTCTTGAACGCCACATGATGGCGCCTCAGCAATCGGTACCGGTCCGATCTCAATTTCCGGAAATACAGTATCGCCACGACCAGAAACGATATGGCTATCAGTGGCGCACGATATGAAGCAGGCACTACTCTCTCCCAGTTCCTCAGCTTTGCCAGACGGCAACCCGCGCCCACCGGACGCCCGGGTTCACTCGCCGAATGCCAGCCCGGCCTTTGTCACCAGATATCCACCCGGCTTCTCGCCCGGGTTCTTCTTTACCTCAGCCCGTCCTCTCCGCTGACATCCTCCACGGCCAGACCGCCCATCCTGTGGTGTATCCGGCCTCCCCGCGTCATCGCCAGCGCCAGCAGCAGCTCATCGGCCCGCGGCCCGTCCGGCACGCCGACCTCCATGCCGTCGAAATGGCTGCGGACATAGGCGGCATTGATATGGCCCAGCGGCACGTCGATCCTTGTGCCGACCCCGCCCTGTTTCATCGAACTGGGAACGATCGCCTTGGCCTCGCCCAGCCGGGCCCGCATCGCATAGCCACCGGGAACGTGCCACAGCGCGGTATGTTCCAGCTCACCCGCCTCGCCCGCCAGCCCGGCCTTGCCGTAGCCGTCGATCCCGTCAGGCCCGCCCATCGCATGGATCAGCCGGTCGGTCATCATCAGACCCAGCGGTTTGAGATCATCCATCGCCGATTGCAGATCCTCCGTATAGCCGCCCGCAAAAGGGTTCTTCACCAGCGCCACGATGGCGGCGCGGCGGCGGGGTGTTGCGGCGGCGGGGCCGCCGTCGTGGTGGATTTCCTCGACAAAGAGCATGGTCTTGCGGAGCGTGAAGTCAGGCATGGGCGAGGTCCTTGATGGCTGGAAGAATGGCTGCATGGGCAAGGCTGCGGCTTTGGCCCTGCAGGGTGAGAAAGGCCGCGTGGATCAGGCCGTGGTCGAGCCAGGCCCGGGCGGGCGCAAGGCCATTCTGCAGGGCCTCGGCGCGTTCTTTGGTGGCGAGGCGCCGGACATGGGTGGTGACCGGGCGGGATCCGAGATCGCTGTCGGGGCAAAGCTCTGCCGCCGGGGTGCGGGCAATGCCGGGATGGCCGGGCAGGTCCACGGCATTGGCGATCATGGTGGCGGCGGCGTCGGCGGTGGCGGCATCGGCGGCCAGCACCGTGACGCTGTCGGCGATGCCCAGCGAATGCGACCGCCCGCGCCAGCCGGATGTGGCGATGCCGCGGCTGGGCATTTCGGGGCAAAGGATTGCCCGGGCGGGCGGCGTGCCGGCAATGGCGGCGGTGAAGCTTTCGCCGGGGGTCAGGCGAAAGGCGATATCGCCGCCGTTGTTGACATAGGCCCGCGCGATGCCGGGGGTGGCGGTGAGTGTGGCGAGTATTTCGTCGGCGACGGCACCGGCCACGGCGGCCATGGGCGTGACGAAGCGGTCAGAGAAGGGTGCAACCGCCCGCGCCATGCGCAGCGCGACCGGGCCGTTGACCGGAGCAATCCGCGCATGGTGCTTGCGCAGAACCGAAAGCTCGTGAACCAGCTCTTCCAGCACGCTGCCAAATCTTGCCGCGGCCCGCGAAAGGGCCGGACCCCGCCCATCGCCGCTGGCTTCGACGATCAGGTCGACGGGTCCGTGCTGCAGGTGCAGCCGATTGCCGTCGGGCAGCATCCGGGCCAAGGCCGCTTGCATCCTACGCGCCCCTGACCGGGCCGACAGCCCGGGCCGAACGCCCGTATTCGCCGCCATGTTCCAGGATGTCGGCAATGTCGCGCGCCGCGCCGTCATGGCCGCCGAGGGCGCGGTATTCCTCTCGCGGCAGGGTGAATTCCAAAGGCGCCACCAGTGCGGGGGTGGGCACATAGCCGAAGGCGTTGTCGGGCATTTGCGTCACGTCGGCCATCACGGTGATGCCGCCGCCGGGCCAGACATAAGCCGGCGCACCGCCCACGGTGACCGTGGTCGTCGCCGACTGAACCGAGCGGGTCAGCCTGACCGGGTTCTGCGTCACCCCCGCCCGCAGGCTGCCGCCGGCACCGCCCATGAACAGCACGGTGCAGGTGGCGGGCTCGCAGTTTTCCGCGATCAGGTCGACGGTGGGTTTCAGGGCCTTTGGCAGCGGCGCCGGTTCGGGGATCAGGTCGCCGTTCAGGACGTAATAGGCCCATTGCTCTCCGGTGGTAGAGATCATCAGCAGGGTCAGGCCGGGGCGGGCGCCTTTTTCGGGGCGCCAGGGCCCGAGGATGGTCAGCGGGTCCTCGATATCGGTGCCGCCCCAGCCGGGGCCGGGTTCGGCGACCTGGAAATAGCGCCCCGGGGTCGAGCGGCGGCCCTTGATGCGGATGCCGGTGTCGGGCCAGCCCAGCACCTTGCCGGCCTGATGCTCGCTGACCACGCCGGTGATGTGGTCGTCGACGATCACCACCTCGTCGACCAGCCCGTGCCACTGGCTGGCGAACATGCCGATGGTGGCGCTGCCACAGCCGACCCGCATGCGCTGTTCGGCCGCGCCGTCGACGATGGGGGCATGGCCGGCCTGCACCACCACCTGGGCGCCGCCGTCGATGGCCAGCTTCACCGGTTCGCGGTTGCAAAGCCGCAACAGCGCGTCGCAGGTGACGCGGCCCTCGGGTCTGGAGCCGCCGGTCAGGTGACCGACACCACCGAGCGACAGCATTTGCGAGCCATATTCAGGGGTCATCACGTGGCCGATGGCCTCGCCCCCGGCGCGGACCACGGCGGCCTCGGGGCCAAGGTGGCGGTCGGTGTCGATCTTCACCTTGACGCCGCAATAGGAAAAGATCGCCTCGGTCACCACGGTGACGAAATCGACCCCGTCGATCTGCTGGCTGACGATGAAGGGGGCGGGTTTGTAGTCGGGATAAGTGGTGCCGGCACCGATGGCGGTGACGGATAGAGTGTCGTCGGGCGCCAGCGAACCGTTCCAGTCGGCGGCGAGAAAGGGCACGATCTCGCCGCCCGTCTCCAGCCGCTTGTCGATGATGGTCAGAGGGTCACAGCGGATGATCCGCCCGGCCTGATTGGCATAGCGGTCGCAGGCCCCGGCGCGGCCCTCGGCGATGTAGCACATCACCGGGCACGCATCGCAGCGGATCTTCTGCTGCGCCCGGTCGGGCATTTCGCCCTTGGCGGTGTCGGCGCGTGTGGTCATTGGTTCATGGCTCTTCACTCAGGGCTTCCGCCACGAACCCATCGGGGTCGGCGGTGAAGGATTGCAGCATTCTGAAATGCCGGGTCTCGCGATAGTCGATTTCCTGCAGCCCGAAACGGCTGATCTGGAACACCGTCGCGCCGGGTACCGCCATCAGCATGGGCGAATGGGTGGCAATGATGACCTGCGACAGCGCCGAGTTCTGGACCCGGTCCAGAATGCGCAGCAGGTCGATCTGCCGGTGCGGTGACAATGCGCTTTCGGGTTCGTCCATCAGGTATAGCCCCTGCCGCGACATCCTTTCGCTGAACACTCGCAAGAACCCCTCGCCATGTGACCATGACAGAAAGTCCGGTGCGGGTTGGCCGACGTCGCGCGCGGCCTCGTCGAGATAGCGGGCGACGGAAAAGAACGATTCCGCCTTGAAGAACCAGCCATGGGTAACCTTGGGCAGCCAGCCGCCGCGCAAGGCATCGGCCAGGCCTGCGCCGCTGGTATCGAAGGCGCGGCTGTGATCGACCGGGCGATGGCCTTTGCCGCCGCCCGCTTCGTCATACCCGGCAAGCGCGGCGACCGCCTCGATCAACGTCGACTTCCCGGTGCCGTTTTCGCCGACAACGATAGTCACCGGTTGAGAGAACGTCAGCTCGAACGTTTCCGGCTCAAGCCACGGCAGGTTCATCGGGTATTCCCGGCGATCTCCCATCCGATCGGCGATCAGCGTCAGACGCCGCAGGAACGGCGCCGGCAGTTTCGTGTCCTTGCGTCTACGTGCCATGGCTGGCCCGAATGGCGGCGAGAACGCGGTGCGGCAGGGCAGGCAGCCGGGTGATGCGGGCACCCGTGGCGTGGCGGATGGCGTTCAGGATCGCGGGCGCGGTGGGGATCAGCACATGTTCGCCAAGGCCCTTGACGCCCATCGGGCCCTCGGGGTCGGGCTTTTCGATCAGGATCGTGTCGATCCGGGGCATGTCGCCGGTGGTGGGGATCAGATAGTCATGCAGGTTCTCGGTGCGGCCCGCAAAGTACTCTTCCATCAGCGCCATGCCAAGCCCCTGGGCGACACCGCCCTCTACCTGGCCCTCCGACAGCAGCGGGTTGACGACGCGGCCCAGATCGTGCGCCGCGGTAATGCGGTGGACACGGGTGGTGCCGAGCGCGGTATCGACCTCCAACTCGGCCACATGCGCGCCGTAGCCATAGACGGCATAAGGTTCGCCCTGGCCGTTCTCGTCGAGCCCTCGCGTGGGCGGATCATAGGTTTGCTCGGCGCTGAGGACATAGCCGTTTTCAGCGATGGGCAGGGTGCAAAGCCCGATTTCGTGGCGGCCCTGCCCCTCTGAGACGATCAGGCGGGTGCCGTCGAGATGCAGCGCGGCGCCGTCGCCCATATTGGTCTGCGACAGAATGGTCCGGCGCAGGGCCTGACCCGCCAGCATCGCCGCCTTGCCGGTGACAAAGGTCTGGCGGCTGGCGGATGTCTTGCCGCAATCGGGGGTCAGCGCGGTGTCGGGGCCGACCAGCGTGAACTGCGCCACCGGCAGGCCCAGCGCGTCGGCGGCGATCTGGGTTATCGCGGTGTTGGCGCCCTGCCCCACATCGGCGGCACCCTGATGCAGCACCAGCGCACCCCGCGCCGTCAGACCGATACGCACCGTCGAGGGGTTGGGCAGGCCGGTGTTGCCGCAGCCATACCAGCAGGTGGCCACCCCGACGCCGCGGCGCACCGTCCCGGCGGCTGCGTTGAACGCCCCGGCCCCGGCCAGGGCGCGGGCCCAGGGTGCGCGCAGGGCGTCCAGGCATTCGACGATGCCGGCGCCGCGCAGTTTCTGCCCGCACACCGTGCGGTCGCCGTCGCGCAGCGCATTCAGGCGGCGGAACTCCAGCCGGTCCAGACCTGCGGCCCCGGCAAGATCGTCATAGAGGATCTCCTGAACGATGGCCGTCTGCGGCACGCCGAAGCCGCGGAACGCGCCCGAGGTGGGGCCATTGCTGTGCATGGCCCGCGCCTTAGCCCGGTAGTTCGGCGTGCGGAACGGACCAGAGGCGTGGACCGGAATGCGAATGGCCACCGTGGGGCCCCAGCTGGCATAGGCGCCGGTGTTGAAATCGCCGTCGAACGTCATCGCCGCGACGCGCCCATCGGCATCACAGCCGATCCGGGCGCGCATGCGCGCGGGGTGACGCTTGGTGGTCGTGGCCATGCTTTCGGCGCGGGTATAGACCATGCGGCAGGGGCGACCCGTCTTCAGCGCCGCCAGCCCGATCAGCGGTTGCAGCGACAGGTCAAGCTTGGCGCCAAAGCCGCCCCCCGCGGCGGCGGGGATGATCCGCACGGCGGTCTGTGGCAGCCCAAGCACCCGGGCGCAGTCGTCGCGGTCCATGACCGGTGCCTGTGTGCAGGCCTGTATGCAAAGCGTGTCGCCATCGAGCCAGGCGATGCCGGCCTCGGGCTCGACACAGGCGTGTTCGACATAGGCGGTCTCAAACTCCAGCGATGCCGTGTGCGTGGCGGTGGCCAGGGCGGCGTCAGCATCGCCGGTCTGCACGAAACCGCGGATCAGCAGGTTGTCCGGGCGGTTGTCGTGCAGGGGACGGGCCGGTTCGGTGTCCAGGTCGATGGAGGCGGGTTCCGGCGCCCAGGTGACCGGGAAACCGTCAAGGTCGAGACCGTCCATCGTGGCCCTGTCGGCGACGACGATGGCGATGGCCTCGCCGCGCTGGCGCACGCGGCTCTCGGCCAGGGCGGGCTGGTCGGCAAAGGCCGGAATGGTGCCATAGCAGTTCTCTCCGGGGATGTCGGCGGCGGTGAAAACCTGCGCGGATGCCTTGCCGGACCAGGCAGCGGTGTCGCCGATGCTGAAAGTGGCGGCGTGGTGCGGCGAGCGGATGGCGCGAACTTCTAACGTGCCGGGCGGCACATGGTCGGCGCCGTAGATCTCGGTGCCCAGTACCTTGGGCGCGCCGTCCAGCCGTTCCAGCCGGGCCCCGACGGCATGGCCAACATCGGGCATGGCCGGTGCGGGGCGGTCGGCGGCGACGTCGAGCACCGCATCGATGATCTTGGCATAACCGGTGCAGCGGCAAAGCACCCCGCCCAGCGCGGTTTCGACCTGGGCGCGGGTCGGCCCGGGGGTGTCGCGCAACAGTGCCGTGGCGGCCATCAGCATGCCCGGCGAGCAGATACCGCATTGCGCCGCGCCGTGGCGCAGAAAGGCCCGTTGCAGGGGGCCGGGATCGGAGGTCGAAAGCCCTTCTACCGTCTCGATCCTTGCGCCTTCGGCGTGGCTGACCGGGGTCAGGCAGCCGCAGACCGCAGCACCGTTCAGCAGGACGGTGCAGGCACCGCAATCGCCGGCATCGCAGCCCACCTTGGTGCCGAAAAGCCGCAGATCCTCTCGCAGAACATCCGACAGGCGACGACCGGGGGCGGCGGCGACGGTGTGGGTGGTGCCGTTGACAGTCAGCGAGATGGTTTCCAACGGGCGGTTCATGCGGCGGCCTCTTTGGCGACAGTAAGATTTGCCAACCCGCGGCGCACCAGTTCGGTGGCGGCGTCGATGCGATAATCGCGGTCGGCGCGGATGTCGTCGATGGGATCGAGGCGCCGGGCGATCAGGTCGCGGGTAACCGTGCGGGGGGCATCCGGCAGGGGCAGACCGGTCAGGGCGGTCTCCAGTTCCGGCAGGCGGGTCGCGGTCGGGCTGCAGGCGCCGATGGCGATGGCGGCGCCGGTGATGCGGCCCGCCCCGGTCTGCAGCCGCAGGGCGGCCATGGCGATAGAGATCACCAGATAGCGCCTTGCGCCCAGCTTTTCGAACTGGCCGGTACCGGCGGTTGCGCTGGCGGGGATCAGGGTGGCGGTGACCAGTTCGTCGGGGCGGGCCGCGGTCTGGCGGGCGCCGGTGAGGAATTCGTGCAGTGCCAGCACCCGGGTTGCGGCGGTAGAGCGCAGTTCGACCGAGGCATCCAGCGTCAGCAGGCAGGGCGCCCCGTCACCCGCCGGTGATGCGGTGCACAGGTTGCCCACGATAGTTCCGACGTTCTGGATCTGCACCGATCCGACCTCGCGCGCCGCCTGCTGCAGTCCGGCAAAGCCGGGCGGCAGGTCGGCGCGCCCGATATCGGCCCATGTGGTAGCGGCCCCGATGCGCCAGCCCGCGCCGTCGAGCGTGATACCGCGTAGCGACGCGATGGCGGTGATGTCGAGGATATCGCCCTGCAGGGACTTCGCCTGTGTGGTGGGATAAAGATCGGTGCACCCGGCGGCGACGGTCAGGGGCGAGGTGCCGAGAAGATCCAGCGCCTCGGTCAGGTCGGTTGGCCGGTGATAGGTTGCCACGCGCGTCTCTCCCCAGTTTTTCGGCGAAGTCTGCGCCCCCCTCGCGGGACTGTCAAACCCCCAGATAGCGGTCGATCACCTCGTGATGCGCGCTGAGATCGGCGGCGGCGCGGGTCTCTCGCCCGTGCCCGGCCTCGATGAATGTCACCCGGTCGGCCACCGACAGCACCGCGTCGATGCGCTGTTCCACCAGCAATATCGCCACACCCTGATCGCGCAGGCGCACAATAGCCGAGCGGATCACCTCTATCATAGAGGGTTGCAGGCCCTCGGTGGGCTCATCCAGCAGCAGCGCCTTGGGCTCGATGCAAAGTGCGCGTGCGGTGGCCAGCATCTGCTGTTCGCCACCCGAAAGCGTCTGGGCGCGCTGGTGCATCCTTTCGCGCAGGCGCGGGAAGAGATCGAGCGCGCGTTCGCGCACTTCGCGCCCGCTGCCACGGGTCATCAGGCCGATCTCCAGGTTCTGCGCCACGGTCAGTTCGGTAAAAAGCCGACGACCTTGCGGGATATAGCCGACACCGTGCCGGGCCCGCTGATGCGCCGGCAGGGTGCCGATATCGGTGCCGTCCATCTCTATCCGCCCGGCCCATAGCGGCAAGAGCCCGGTGATCGCCTTCATCGTCGTGGTCTTGCCGGCACCGTTGCGACCCAGCAAACAGTGTATCTCGCCGCTTTCGACGGTCAGCGAAAGCCCTCGCAGCACCTTTACCGCACCATAGCCGGTTTCCATGCCGTCAAGCCGCAACATCAGCCGGTCCCCAGATAGGCGGCCTGCACCGCGCGGTCGGCGCGGATCTCGGGCGGGGTGCCTTCGGCCAGGATCTCGCCGAAATTCAGCACCGTGACACGGTCGGCGGTGGCCATGACCACATCCATGTTGTGCTCTATCAGCAGGATCGTCGCCTCGGCGGAAAGATCGCGGATCAGTGCCTTGAACGCCTGTATCTCGCTGTCGGAAAGCCCCTGGGTGGGCTCGTCGAGGATCAGCAGGCGCGGGCGCTGGGCAAGGCCCATGGCAATTTCCAGCAGGCGCTGGTGGCCATAGGAAAGATCGCCCGCAAGTGCCTGTTCCAGATGCCCCAGACCGACGCGCACCAGCGCGGCGGGCACCTCGGAGGCCTCGTCGCCATGGCGGCGCCGCACGGCAAGGGCGACGTTTTCGTGGCAGCTGAGCCGGGCGAAGACAGAGGTGATCTGGAACGTATAGGCCATGCCCAGCCGGATGCGTTTGTGGGCCGGAAGGGTCGAGATGTCGGCGCCGTCGAAGGCGACCCTGCCGGCGCTGGGGGTCAGGCGGCCGCATAGCATGCCGACGAATGTGGTCTTGCCGGCGCCGTTGGGGCCGATCAGGGCGCGGATCTGGCCCTGTGGCAGGTCGAAATCGACATTGTGCACGGCCCTTAGACCGCCGAAATCCTTGGCCAGGCCCCGGGTTGAAAGCAGCGTCATGGCAGCCAACTCCAGACCCGCGCCCGCAACTCTCCGCCGATGCCCTGGCTGGCAAAGAGGGTGAGCATTAACAGAACCACGCCGACCACGGCCATATAGGCGTCGGTCAGCCCGCTGGCGATGTCAATCAGGTAAAAGGTGAAAAGCGCGCCGATGAAGGGGCCAATAATGGTGCCCGCGCCGCCCAGCAGCACCCACAAAAGCGGCAGGATAGAATACTGCACGGTGGCGAAACTGGCGCCGGCATAGCCGAAGAGCAGGCCATAGAACGCGCCCGCGGCGGCAGAGACGGTGCCCGACAGGATCACCGCGCCCAGCTTGTGGGCGAAGACGTCATAGCCCAGCATCCGGGCGCGGTCCTCGTTCTCGCGGATCGCGATCAGGGTCTTGCCAAAGGGTCGCCGGATCACCTGCAGCGACAGCAGCAGGCAGGCGGCGAAGAGGGTGAAGGCGGCGAAATAGCGGGCGGTAGGCTGGGTAAGGTCGATACCCCACAGCACGCGCTGGGATTGCTGGATGACAAAGCCCTCGTCGCCGCGTGTGTATTCGCCGAAATAGAGGATGATCAGGTATCCGGCCTGGGCGAACATCAGCGTGACGATCATGAAGGCGACGCCAGCGGTGCGCAGGGCCAGCGCCCCGAAGGCGGCGCTTAGGGCAAGCCCGGTGGCGATACCGGCCAGCAACGCGGGCGCGGGGGTGAAGCCCAGGTGCCGGACGCTCAGCCCCATGCCGTACATGCCGGCGGCAAAGAACATGGCGTGGCCAAGGCTGAGCAGCCCGGTATAGCCGAACAGCAGGTTATAGCCGATGGCATAGCTGGCCAGCACCATGATGCGCGCCAGATTGCCGTGGTGATAGGCCGGCAGCAGGAACTGCAGCGCGACAAGCAGCGCCAGAAGGCCGAAATGCAGGGCAAGTATTTTCGCGGCGTCACTCATGCGGGGCGGGCTCCGAACAGGCCCTGCGGGCGGAACACCAGCACCAGCGCCACCAGCAGCGTGGCAAGGATCTTGGCCAGCGTCGGCGTGAAGAACACAGAGATGATGCCGTCGGACATGCCGATCAGCACCGCCGCCACAACGGTTCCCGGCAGCGAGCCAAGCCCGCCGACGATCACCACGATGAAGCTGAGCAGCAGCGGGTCGTGGCCCATCAGGTAATGCGCCTGCTGGATCGGAACCACCAGTACCGCGCCAAGTGCCGCCAGCGCCGCGCCAAGCCCGAAGACCAGCGCATAGACCCGCTCTACCGGGATGCCGAAGGCCTGCGCCATCTCTCTGTCAAGCTGGGTGGCGCGCATCACCAGCCCGATCCTGGTGCGGGTCATCAGCCCCCAGACCCCGACCAGCACCACGCCCGCGGCACCGATCACCGCCAGTTTGTAGGTCGTCGTTCCCAACCCCCAGGGCCAGTACAACGCCGGGCCGCTTTCGCCCCACTCGACCCAGGGCAGCGCCAGGCGCGTATTGAACGGTGGCTCGACGGGCCGGGCGTCGGGGCCATAGGTCATCAGGGTGATCTGCTGGATGATGTACAAAAGCCCGATGGTGGCAACGATGGTGCGCTCTGGGTCGTATTCGAGGCGCTTGAGGATGGTCATGTCGGCGGCGGCGGCGATCAGCCCGACCAGCACAGGCGCCACGATCAGCGCTGCGGCAAAGCCGATTGCCGGGTGACCGCCCAGGCTGGTGGCGACCCACCATGCCAGCACCGCGCCCAGCATGAAGAACTCGCCATGCGCCACGTTGACCACGCGCATCACGCCGAAGACCAGACTGAGCCCGACGGCAGTCAGCGCCAGCACCGCCGCTGTCACCGCGCCCTCGAGCGAGGCGAGCATCAGATAGGGACCGATTTCCATGGCCCCGACGTTGCCCGGCAATTCCGCGCCGGGCAAGGGAATATGTCGGTGCGGTCCGACCAGGGGATTGCACCCGTTGCGCCGATGGGCGCAATAGGGGCGCGAATGGTGGCAATTGGGGCCGGGCAGACCTGCCTGCGGATCACCCCGCACCGCGCAACCGGCCCAAAACCGATCTTGAGTTCGGTCATCTGATGCGGCGCTGCAGCCCGTCGAACCTGCCATTGGCAGCTTGTGCAAAATCAACCATTTGGATCAAACTCAATCCGAAATGATCAGGCCTGGGCCCTAAGCCGACTTATTTCTCCCGACTAGTGACGTTAGCATTTTTCTTGTGCCAGATGCCACTTCCGAGCTCATACTACATAGCAAAAGGTTCTTCTCTCGCACCCACGCAGTTTGTGCTGAGTTTAGCAGTGGAACAGATTTATTGCGCGTGAGTGCAATCATTCGGGAAGGAGAGACGGCTAGAAGTAGTTCTGTCTTCGGATCGTCTAGTCGACCTGACCCGCCATTTCCGACAATCAAGACGGTTCGGCTGCCAATGATGAAAGATTTGCGTTGCGGAGCGATGATCCACTTGGCATCGAAGTCACAGAGTTCGTTCAGGATTTCTGTTGGTTCACCGGCCACGGCACTGCTGATAATATGTTAGCCTATTTGCTTGAGCTTCGTGGGTGTTGTGAGGTCGATGATGCCTTCATCAAGTTCGACCCCTTTTTCCTTGGCATCGCCGATGACGGCATCTCGGATTTCCTCTCCAACGGTCGTCGGATCATATTTTGAGCGGGCTTCCGGCGCTCGCTTTATCAGGGCAGCGAACGTATGGCGCAGGGCAATCAGGCTGTCCCCAGAGAAGCGAGGCGGGCGGCCCGTCTCAAATATCTCGTCGCACTCTTTCAGGGCATCGCCAAGGAAATTATCGATGCGGCCCCAGAGCCCGCGCTCCAACTCATCGGTCGGTTCCCAATCGTCATTCAGTATGGTGTTGTAGTTTCGTGCCCAAAAGCAACCCTGCGGCGTCCGTGGGTCTGGCTGGGAAAAAACGCCATCCGCGTTCTTCTCAGAGTACCATAGCTTTCCGTCTTCGTTTGTGAATCGGCTCGAAAGCGCCTTGGGAACGTAGTGGTGTCGTCTTGAACGTTTTCCTGTCAAAAACTTGGCTCTTGCATCGCTTGGTGGGCTCGTAGTGTGGGCGAATGGCCAAAAATGTGCGGATTGGCAAGGCAGACCGAAAGATCGCCATGGCCTGCACCTCGGGGACGGCCTGACCTAGCCTGGCTTTGAGTCCCCCTTTTGCACCCTGTCCGTGACGGTGTACTTTACAAATTGTACCATCAATCATTACATACTCGAAATCGCTGTCTGCGGATAAGTCTTTGAACATACTATGGAATACATCCTTTCTAACCCAGTGCCGGAACCTCTTGAAAACGGAATTCCATTTGCCAAATTCTGCAGGCAGGTCACGCCACGGAGCCCCGGTGCGAGCAATCCACAATACGCTTTCCATAAATGTTCTGGCGTCACTGCCACTGCGACCCGGATCGCTCTTCTTCCCCAAACAATGGGGCTCCATCAAAGCCCATTGTTCGTCACTGAT
>JAAELR010000254.1 GCA_024226455.1 Paracoccaceae bacterium | reverse complement strand
GGTCGAGCTCGAGGCTCTTGTGGCGCAGCTTGGAGAAATCGAGGATGTCGCCGACCAGGTGGCCCAGGCGGCGTCCGCTTTGAACGATCATCGACAAGTTGGACTTCACCGCTGCCGGCAGCTCGCCGGCGTCGACAGCAAGGCCCAGCACTGTGTGGAAATACCGGGACAAGGCAGGAAACGCGGCCCTGCCGGTCGACGAAAGAAGACCGCACGATCTCGTCGCGCAGCCCCGAGGCCTCGTTCAGGATGCGCAGCAGCCGCCCGGTCCGGTCGAGCAGGACCACCCCGCCCCTTCGCGTTGCGATCGCCACAATGCCTTCGGCCACCACAGTGGCGTGGTAGGGTTGCAGCGCCGCCAGCAGGTCGGTCAAGCCGGGGCTGAAAGGAGTACAGGCCGCCTCGCTGTGCCGCGGCGCCGGGCACCGAAACATCCCGTGGTTGCGGGTGACGACCAGATACGCTGCCTCGCCATGGGGCACCAGGCCCCAGATGCGTTTGTCCTGAAAGAAGACGCCGCCCGGCGCCAGGCCGAGCGAATCATCGTCCATGCGCATCAGCCCGATGCCTTCCTGCTGGGCGTAGACGACGTCTCCCAGGGCGGAGATCATCCAAAAGCGCGTTGCGGACCGCCAGACCTTCATCTCCCGGCCGTTCCATCGCAACAGCCGCTCGTAGGTCCGACAATAGATGCCGTCGGAGGCCTTTTCGATGGACCAGACGTTGCCAAACTTCCGGTCCTCGGGGGCGATGTGATCGACCAGTGAGACGTAGCGCATCCGGCCCGCCGAATCGGGGGCGAGATAGCCCAACTGTTCGATCCCGCCGACAAAGACCCGCC
>JAAELR010000253.1 GCA_024226455.1 Paracoccaceae bacterium | reverse complement strand
TGGGTTTCTTTCGCAAGACCCTGCCCGACAGATGGCGTGAGTTCCGCGACACCGTTACGGATAACTTCCGCGTCGTCTCGCTCAAGGAATACAAAGTGATTTGAGGTCAATCTTCAGGTCAATTCAGGCGCAGGAGTATAGCGCGATTTTGCCGCTGAGGTTGAACAGTGCTGTGCCAGGGGATTTGCGCGGCTTCTCATTATGATCGGCACGCGGGGATCTCCGCAAGAAGCCCGCTTCAGGTGGCTGGCCGGTCATTGCGGCTTTGGCCTCGGCCGCGCTGCCTCGCCAATCCCGCCGAACGCTCCCTGGTATTTGGATCTTGGACCCCTGGGGCAGGATCTTGGGGTCACAGCAGGTTTCGAACCAGCGGTTCGCAGACCACGCGATGCGTTGCGGCGACGACCCCGATCCGTCTGGTTCAAACAGCACGGTGTCCAGTGCCCGGAAAGCAATCGGAAAACGGGTAGACGGGCCTGGACCTTGGTGTGCGCCGGCGAGGGCGTTCGCCGGTAAGCGGTTCCGGGTTCCCGCCGGATGAGCAGCGGTGCGGCGGCAAAGTGGCAAACTTGCCTTTGCGTTACCCGCAGTCCCGCGATATTCCGGCGGGGCAACAAGCTGAGGAACCTGCCCATGTCCGCCCTTCTCGACAGCGTCGATCCCGATGGTCTGCTGGAGTATTCCGTGGTCTTCACCGACCGCTCGCTGAACCATATGAGCGCCGCCTTCCAGGGCGTCATGCGCGACATCTCGGGCATGCTGCGCGAGGTCTACAATGCCAATGCAGTGGCGCTGGTGCCGGGCGGCGGCACCTATGCGATGGAGGCGGTGGCGCGGCAACTGGCCACCGGCAAACGCGCGCTGGTGATCCGCAACGGGTTCTTTTCCTTCCGCTGGAGCCAGATCTTCGAGATGGGTGCGATCCCGGCCGCTGAGACCGTGATGAAGGCGCGGCGTACGGGCAACGCGGCCGACGCGCCGTTCGCGCCGGCGCCGATCGACGAGGTGGTGGCCAAGATCGCCGAGGAAAAACCGGACGTGGTGTTCGCGCCGCATGTGGAGACCGCGTCTGGCATGATCCTGCCGGATGATTATCTGCGCGCCGTGGCGGCGGCGGTACACCAGGCCGGCGGGCTCTTCGTGCTGGACTGTATCGCAAGCGGTTGCGCCTGGGTTGACATGAAGGACGTGGGCGTCGATGTGCTTATCTCGGCGCCTCAAAAGGGCTGGTCGGCCTCGCCCTCTGCCGGGCTGGTGATGCTGAACGAGGCGGCGCTGGCGCGGGTCAAGGCGACGCAGTCAACCTCGTTCGCCTGCGATCTGGGCAAATGGCTGGCGATCATGGAGGCCTATGAGGGCGGTGGCCATGCCTATCACGCCACCATGCCCACCGACGCGCTGCGCACCTTCCGCGACACCATGGCAGAGACACGCGATTATGGCTTTGAGAAGCTGCGCGAGGCGCAGTGGGAGCAGGGCCGCCGGGTGCGTGCGGCGCTTGCGGCGCGGGGCGTGAAATCGGTGGCCGCAGAGGGCTTTGGCGCGCCGGGCGTGGTGGTCAGCTATACCGACGACGCCGAGGTCCAGGCGGGTCGCGCTTTTGGCGCACTGGGCATGCAGATTGCCGCCGGCGTTCCGCTGATGTGCGACGAGGGCGAGGGTTATCGCTCGTTCCGCCTGGGGCTGTTCGGGCTCGACAAGTTATACGATGTGGATGCCAGCGTGGCACGGCTGGAGGCGGCGCTGGGCAAGGTGTTCTGAGGCGAGCCGCATCCGGTAGGCGAGGGGGCGAGACGGCGGTGCTGACGTTGGACAACCCGGTCTTGGTGATCTGCGCGGTCGTGGTCGTTTTGGCTGTGCCGAAGGTTCTGGGACTGGGCTGGGTGACGGCGATTCGGATTTAGAGTCCCCGAAAGGGGATCTGTAAACCCCACTCCTTTAGGCGGCTGGGATTGCGACCTTTGCGGTTTAGAGCGAGTTTGCCGTGCTGCGCAAACGTTGTTGGGGCCAGCACCTGTGGGCGCGGTGGGTATTGGGTTTACACCAGCGGGAACATGACAGGTGAGATGTGGATGGACTACATCGCTAATCAGACACCGCCAGAGCCGGGCGACAGCTTTGACGT
>JAAELR010000252.1 GCA_024226455.1 Paracoccaceae bacterium | reverse complement strand
CTTGTCGAAAACTTCTTTCAGAAACTCAAAGAATTCAAACGCATAGCCATGCGTGCATGCAAAACTGATACAAGCTTTGAAGCAATGGTCCATATCGGAGCGACCGTTATTCGTACACGGTGAATCTCAACAGGCCCTAGGCCTTCCGCTTCACCCGGAACCGGCTGAGTCGCAACTCGCACCGGTTGATGCATGTCATACGCCGAGCCCCGCCCAGCGTTATACTGCACCCGTCGACAGGGCGGTGGACGTCCTTTCGGCCAGAGCAGATTTGGAGGCTGGGTTGTGCCATGTCGAAACTGCAGTTCACGCTTTCAGAGGTCCTTGTCGTAGCAATCGTAGCAGGTACAGCTTGGGGTGCGCAGACACAGCCCCTTCAGAATTGCAGCCAGGGCCGTGTGATCTACGCGCAAGACGCCACCCTGACCCGCCCCAAAGTATCGACAGGACCCGGGGTCCTGTTCAGCGATTCAGGGCATTTCCAGGCGCATGGCGCCGACGAGCCCTGCGATGCGGGCAAGTCGCTTGGACCGTTCGAGGTCGACGCCCCGGGCGAGCTTGTCTTGCGTATAACCGGTGGTCCGGCGATCAGACATGTCTGGAGTCTGAGCAACAGCGGCACCGGCATCGGCATCTATATTGAACCGAAGCTGGGCAACGGATACGGGCCTCGCCAGGAGATTGTTGCAACCGCCCTCGCCGTCGATGAGACCGAAACCGAGATTGGTGGCAGTTGGGGCGGACCTGGGCGGATCACCGCCCTTGTGGGTGCCCCCCGCGGCACCGGCCCGCTCACCGGCTCGTGCTTCGAACAGTCCTATACCGCCACCGCCGAGATCATCACCGTCCAGGCCTCGCAGCCCCTGATGCCCGGTTACGTGATAGAGTCCGGTGATCGCATTGCCACCGGCCCGAACGGGCGCGTGGTGATCAACCAAATGCTTCTGAGCGTTGATCCGATGAGCGATGTGTTCTTTGACAACCAGTCAACCGGCGTGCGGGGCGAGACCTTCGACCCTGTTACCGGCCGGTTGCCTGACGACGGATTCGAATGGTTGCGCAACCTGGGAAAACGAATGAGCGATTTGCGCGATGACGGCTATCCGCAGCCCGACCGGCCTGATTTCAACGGTTACCGGACCGATACGCTGGAGGTTCTGGCCGGCAAACTTGGCGACTTGACGGATCCCTGCAAGGCCGCCGTCCTGGCCAAGCTCTATCTTGACGCCCATCAGGACGAGTTCACCGAGATGACCGCGCTGGCCATCGGGCTTGAGATTCTGGCCATCGACAAGATCCCCAACGACTGGAAGATCGCCGACATCCTGTTGCGCAAGGCGGCCATGCTGAGCGTGCCCGGGCTGAGCCAGGCCGCCGTCGCCGAAGACACCCTGTCTGTGGCGGACTTGGTCCGGCGCTACTCTGCCGGCAGCGGCGCCGGCTGGCGCGGCCGCTGGGGGCTGAAGATCTATGAGACCGCGGTGACCGGGAAATGGAATTCCGCCCGGATCGCCGAGGAACGCCGCGCCCGCCAGGGCGAGATGGAGGCACTGAATGCAAAGATCCACACCCTGACAGAGGCGATGCGCCAGGAGGGGCTGCGCCTGCAACAGGAATACCTGGATTGGGAAACACGCATCAAGTCCACACTGAGGCAGCGCTTGCTGGAGATCGATGCCGACAAAAAGGTGGATGGCGAGACCGCCCGCCGTCAGGCCTGGCTGAACGACCCCGAAAACAAAGACTATGCCCGACCAGGGATCTGGTACCGCCCCGGTGAAGAAATCGCCGACCGGGAACCTCTCTCAGAGGCGCGCCAACGCTACCTCTCCGAAGCGGTATACCACTATGCTCGGGCGCGCGACAGCGCCAAGCTGGCAGCCGCCGCCGAAGGCGCCGCGGCGCTGGTGGCTTATGAGATCAAGCTGAGGGCGATGGGCTGGCAGTTCAACCGCGACATCGCCGCAAAGCTCAGCCGGATCGCCGAACTCCAGACCGAAAGCAACGTACTGAAAGACTATGCCGAACCGGTGAACACCGACAACTGCGAAAAGCTGCGCTCGCTGGCCCCGCCCGAGCCGATTTGCCGCAAACAGGTGACGCTTCTGAGCGGGCTGCTACATATAGACCGGCCCGACCTGCCCAGAGACATCGAGAACCTTCTGCCCTCGGGCAGGCCCGACCCGAACCCTCGGTCGCCGGTTCTGGGCCACAGCTTGATCAGTATCGTCGTCAACAAGTTGCTTGCCTGGCCGAAAGGCACACGTTTCAGCGTCAGGGCCGATGGTGGCGACGCTACCATCCACGTCTTTGAAGGCGAGGTTTTTGTGCAAGGCGAGGATGGCCGCATCCAGGTGCTGCAACCGGGTCAACAGATGAATGCCGCCGACCGTGAGGTATCCAGGCCTTCCGCCGAGGCTGAACCTGCCGCATATCTGCACGGCCTGCCGCTGGGCGAAACGCTGACCGTGGGGGATCAGCCGCAGGGGCACGGTAGTTACCCGCTGTCGCTTCGCGACGGAGTGCCGAGCCATGGTTGGCAATGGCGTGATCCGGGTGGTGATGCGACACTGACCGCCGGCGAAGGCCAGGCAAGTGTCATTGCCACAGTGCCCGATGGTAATGAGATTTGGGCTGGCCGGGCCGACGGGCCGCGGCTGCTGCACATGGTCACCGGCGATTTCGATCTCGACCTGGGTCTGAACATGGTCACCGCGGAGGGTGCCAACCACCTCGCCATCACCGAATTCGCGCTTCATGCGCCCGGTGCCCAGCTTGGCTATCTTGCCGGGCAGGCCAGCAACCCGACCGCGCCCGGTGCCGATCTGCGCCTTCTGGGCGGTGCCTGGACCCGTTACCAGGGAACCAGCAGCCTGCCAGTCCTGAACCAGGACAAGGGTGTGACCCCGCCCGACGATGCGACGGTCGAGTTTCGGCTCAGCCGGCGTGGCGACCTGTTCTTTACCCAGTGGAGCCTTGATGACGAGCACTGGACGCTAGGAACCCGCGAAGAGATCAGCGCACCACGAACACTGTGGGCCGGGCTTGCGTTCAAGCGCATCGCCCATGACGGCCAACATGGCAGCCCTGCGGTCTCGACTCTGAGGCACATGGTGCTGACCAGCCGGCCCGTGGGTGCGTTTGTCGATCCGCCGATGCTCGCGATCCAGGCTGCGGGCTCTGTGACCCCACTGCTTGACGGCTGGTACATGCAGCACGACGCAGAGACCTCCGGCGCCCTGTCGATCACCACACCAAAGCCGATCGAGGGCGATTTCGATGCGGTGCTGAAGGTCGATTTCGGCAAACCGGTCGTTGGGTCCGAAAGCGTTGCTGCCGGGTTGATCTTTATCGGTGCAGACAAGGGCGACTGGGCCTATGTCGCACTGTCGGCCGGAAGCCCGCATGGCGGGCGTTACCAGACCCACCAAAGCCGGGACGGCAGCGCCAACCGCTATGCATGGGAAAACACCTCGGACCACCAGGGATGGCTGCGCCTGATCCGCAAGGACGGGGTGATTCGAGCGTCCTTCTGGCGGGTCGGCCGCTGGCAGGCACTTCCCGACCCCGGCATCAGCGTTGAGGGGCCGTTGTTCCTTGGCGCGCGTAGCTGGAACGGCTGGCACGATCTGGCGCCGAGCGGATCGACGGTGGAACTGGTGCTCGAACATCTGAGCCTCGGTCAGGACGTCGGCAAAGCGTACCAGCCGGCTGGCTTCACGCTCCTGTCGCCCGCTGTTCTGCCGGATATCGACCTGCCCGATGGGGTCAGCGCCGAGTTGTACAGCGCACCCTTTGCGGTGCAGTCACCGTTCTTCGGCGCCGACGGCACAGTCTATCTGCTGCCCGCGGACCGGGATGAGCGCATTCTGATCGCACTGGCGCCCGAGGGCACGTCCTTTGTGGCGGGTGAGGGCGATGTCTTTGCCGGGCTGAACCGCAAGCGCGGCCTTTGGCACGATGGGGCACTTCTGGTGACGGTCGATCTGTGGCGGGACGGTGGAAACCGCCTGGGCGGCTTGTATCGCGTCGCCCCGGACGGAACGACCGCTCGGGTGGAGTTCAGCACCGGCCTGGGTGGGCTGTCATGCCTGCGGTCGCTGCAGGACGGCCTTTTGCTGCAATGCGACTTCGAGGCGGACGGGCTTTGGCAAGGCCCGGCGACCGGTGGCTCGCTGGTCAATATCTCGGGCCGCGAACTGACCTGTCCGCAGGATGCCGCCCTGTCCGATGCCAGCGGTGCGATCTACGCCGTCAACAACGGGGCGAGCTATTCCTGCGACGGTCGCCCCGGTCTTTACCGCCTGCCCCGCCAAGGCGGTGTGCCGCAGTTAGTGCTGGCTCCGGAGGGCGAGCGGGAATTCGGTGGTCTGGTGTGGACCGACGGGGGCCTGTTCGGCGGCGGCCTGATGATGGCGGATCCGAACCAGGGCGCGCTGCTGCGGATCGACGAACAGGGGCGCCACGCGGTTGCGGTGCTGTCCGGACTGGACCTGCCCGGAGACATGGCTGCGCCTTCGGACGGGTCCGCCCTCGCCATCAGGATCGGCGACAGACAGGTGCTACTGCTGCGGCAGGCGACGGATGAACCGCAAACTCCCGTCGATCCGGACGGTACCGAACCGGTTCCGCCGGCCAACCCCGGCAAGTTCTCGCAAGGATCGCAAACCCCCGCCGTTGATCCGGCACCATCCGTCCCAACACCGCCGGAAACCGTCGAGGAACCGGTGGTTCAACGGCCCGCCGAGGCCGAGATTCCGCGCCCGGCAAACCCCGACCCAGAACCGGTCTGGCAACCCTATGGTGCCATCGTGACCGGGTCCATCGACACCATTGCGGCGGTCCAGAACGGCCCGACGCAACCTTCAGAGTTCCGGGTCGCTGAACCGATGCTTGTGGTGTCGGTCATGACTTATCACTGGAATTTCGGTCGTGGCGACATCACCGGCACGATCGGGCTTGCCGAAGAGACCGGCGCGCTTGTCGGGCGTTGGGCCGCCGAGGGCAGCGACGGCCAGGGAGGTGTGCCTAACGCCTACTGGCATGTCTATCCCAGGCTCGTGATCCCGCCCGGACTCTACCGGATCGTCGATGGCAAACCCGAAACCTGGGCCACCAACGCCGAGACCGGCTCTCGTGGTGTCTTCCGTGTCGAGCTGCAAAGGGTGCGCGATATCGCAGAGCCCTGACGGCAACCCCGATAGTGGGATCTGCTCGGCAACGCGGAACCAACAACGGCGTTGTTTTGACATGTTTTCGGAATGGCCTGCTCGCATTCCCGACAGAAAGACAAACGGTTGCCGGATCTGGCGTGGGCCGCAATGTGGTCAAATTGACCCAAACCCCGCGTTTCAGGTACACCGGCGTTTCTAACCGGCCCAGGATGTGGTTCGGTCCGCGGCAAAGCGCGATATCACAGATCGGAGTAACGACTGGAAAATGTCGGATATTTGGGGGGGGCTGACCCAGGCATTTCTGCTTGTCATCGGTTTGGACGCGGATCTTCTCGAGATTACCCTGCGTTCGCTGCAGGTCACGCTCAGCGCGTTGCTGATCGCTTCGGCCATTGCCTTGCCGCTGGGTGCGGTGCTGGCGGTGCGCCGTTTTCCTTTCCGGCGGCTGACCATCGCGGTGCTCAACGCCCTGATGGGGCTGCCTCCGGTGGTGGTGGGGCTGATCGTCTACGTTCTTCTCAGCCGGTCCGGCCCGTTTGGCGTGTTCGGGTTGCTGTTCACCCCGACGGCCATGGTCATCGCGCAGGTCATCATCATCGTGCCGTTGATTGCCTCGATCGCGCATCAGGCATTGCGCGAGTTGTGGGCCGAATACCATGACCTGCTGATTTCGCTGAACACAACCAAGCTGCAGCGGATGGGCACCCTGTTGTGGGATGGTCGCCGGGCGCTTCTGACGGCGGCGCTGGCCGGGTTCGGCCGTGCCATTGGCGAGGTGGGCGCGATCATGATCGTCGGCGGCAATATCGACCACCTGACCCGGGTGCTGACCACGGCTATCGCACTGGAAACCGGCAAGGGCGACTTTGCCCTCGCGCTTGGGCTGGGCTTCGTGCTGATCGGCATGGCGATCGCGGTGAACCTGCTGATCCACGTTCTTGGCCGCACCGAACGCGAGGGGCTGTGGTAATGTTTCAGCTTTTCCCACTTACAGTTCGCAACGCGGTGGTGCGGCGGCGCGGCAAGGTGCTGGTGGGGCCGGTCGATCTGACGCTGGAGGGCACCGGCACCACGATCATGATCGGACCCAACGGTGCGGGCAAGACAACGCTTCTGAAGATGCTGCACGGCATTGCCCGCCTGAACTGCGGCGAGGTGCGCTGGGCCTGTTGCGAGGACATCGCGCGCCGCCGCCAGGCCTTTGTGTTTCAAACTC
This sequence comes from Paracoccaceae bacterium, assembly GCA_024226455.1. Lineage (GTDB taxonomy): Bacteria > Pseudomonadota > Alphaproteobacteria > Rhodobacterales > Rhodobacteraceae > JAAELR01. The sequence continues at coordinate 1,148 of JAAELR010000252.1, read as the reverse complement.
CGGTGATGCTGCGGCGCACAGTGCACGAAAACCTGGTCTATCCTCTGAAACTGACCGGGACACCCCGGGCCGAGAGGCAGGGCATCGCCAGGATGTGGGCCGGCCGGGTAGGTCTGTCAGACGCGCTGGACCGTCCGGCGGGCGTGCTGTCGGGCGGCGAGCGGCAAAAGCTGGCGCTGGCCCGCGCCATGGTGCGCGAACCCGCTGTGCTGTTCCTCGACGAGCCATGTTCCTCGCTCGACGGGCGCGCAACGCGCGAGATAGAAGAGATCCTGACCGGAGTAGCGAAGTCGGGCACGCAGATCGTCATGTCGACGCATGACATGGGCCAGGCCCGCCGCCTCGCGGACGAGGTCGCATTCATCCTGCACGGAAAGGTTCACGAGTTCGGCGCTGCGCACAAGTTTTTCGCAAAGCCCTCTACCACGCAGGCACAGGCCTTTCTCAGAGGAGACATCGTCGATTGAACCCCGTTGACCCGGTCAAGCGGAGCATGATCTGACGAGGAACATGAATGATCACTTGGCATCCGATCCGGACGGAAGGTCGGGTTTTCGACAGTTTCGCGCGGCACCTCCTCATCGTTCATTGCGCACAACTGGGTTGTTCACGTTTGTGGGACGGGTAAAAGGTTATCGGTGCGTATGCCCCATGGTATCGGGTTTTGATCCGATGTGAGAATCTGGCCTCCAATAATTTTGGAGGTGATTTGATGCTTGATGATGGAAATGGCTTTGAGCGCCGGAAGCCGGTTCGGCGCACTGCGAAAGAGCGGGCAGCGATTGTTGCTGAGAGTTGCGAGTTGGGCGCGCGGGTTTCCGCTGTTGCGCGTCGCCATTGGATTGTGCCGTCGCAACTGTCGACCTGGCGCAGTGCGGCACGGGTTGGAAAATCCGGGTCTGGCAGCAGGTCTCAGTTTGTTGATGTTGCGATCCTGGCCGATCCGGTTGCATCACCTCCTTCGCCTCATGATGGTGTTGAGATCATGGTGGGGCCGGTGTTGATCCGCCTTCCCAAGAGCACACCGGCCACGCGGATCGCTGACATCGCCCAACGTCTGGCGCGGCAGGGGTGATTATTCCGTCGCAGGCGGTGCGGATTGTGTTCGCGACAAAGCCGGTGGACTTTCGCAAGGGCCATGATGGGCT
>JAAELR010000251.1 GCA_024226455.1 Paracoccaceae bacterium | reverse complement strand
TCTACTGGGCGGTTTCAACCGGGATGTGGGATGCCGCACGTAGAACCGCCAAAAAAAACAGCGAAAGATCAGTTGCAGGTCATTGGTATCATTACTCAAACGCGGCCTGAGAGCCATTCAGGCCAGATGCAAACGAAGGCTCAAGATCCCAAAACTGTGGGTCAGATGGCAAAACTGACCCATGGTAAGGTGATAGCACTAACGTCGCGCGCCGCGGAGAATCGCGGTGTCCCGACGAGGACGCGGTGGCTGGTGACGGTTATGGGCTGGGAAAGGGTATCCGCGGCTCGCCGGGGGGGGGGCCGCGAAACCTTTGGGTCTGATCTGTTGTTCCGGCAGCACCGGGCAATGACAAGGTGGTGTTTGGGGGCGGCGGCAGGTATTGGCTACACGCCATGAAGCTGTTCGGAAAACTCCTGTCTTTGGGCTCGCCGCGCCGATGGGCGAAACGGCGGTTCGATTCCGTCATGCAGCCCGAGGAGGAATTCATTGTCATCGGCGACATCCATGGCGGGATCGCCGAACTGGACCTACAGCTGAAGAAGATTTTGGATTCGACCGACAGGCCCCACATCGTTTGCGTCGGTGACTATATCGATCGCGGCGAGCATTCGGCTGCCGTGCTGGCGCGCCTGATGGATCTTTCGGCTGGCGATGCCGTGTCGCTGACCTGCCTGATGGGCAATCACGAGCAGATGTGCCTGCGGTTCATCGACGACCCGGAAAGGAACGCAAAACGCTGGCTGCATTTCGGCGGGTTGCAGACCCTTGCGAGTTTCGGGATCGGCGCTTCAGGCGTCGGCGGGACCATGGTGCGAGACGATCTGGTGGCAGCGATGGGCGACGAGACGATTGCCTGGATGCGGTCGCTGCCAACCTATTGGATGTCCGGTAACGTGGCGGTTACCCATGCCGGCGCCGACCCCTCGCTGCCGATCGACTATCAGCCGACGCGAAACCTGCTGTGGGGGCATGGCGACTTTGCCCGGCAACCGAGGGCCGATGGGGTGTGGGTGGTTCACGGGCACACGATTGTTGACCAACCGGCGATCGAGGACGGCCGGGTAGCAATCGATACCGGGGCCTATGCAACGGGTAAGCTTACGGCTGCCAGAATTTCCGAGAAAGGTGTCGTATTTGCAGAGACTTGACCTGCCTAGCCGGGAATTGTTGCGAATTTGGCACTGGTCGGCGGATTCCGAAGTGCTACCTTTGGCCAAGCCTAACCAAGTGGGCTGGGTCGTGTAGAATCGTGCAAACTCAGGTGCGATCGGGCAGGCCAAAAAATTGCTGCAAGATGACCGCTGAAAGGACCACCCCGGAGTTGGGGGCAATTGGAGACTTGTTTGGGGCGCGTACCTTGCTGGCAGACAGGAAGATCCGAGCAGCGATGGCTCAGGGACACCGCAGAATGATGACAGTTCTTTCCAGAACCGCATGCGCGGTGCTTTTGGCGTCCACAGCAGCCTGTGGGGTGACCTACAGCAGTTCTTCGGTCCGCCAGAATGACGACAACGTGACCGTTGTGGAATTGAACGCCGCGTCGGTCGCCACAGCCAACAAGTCTGCCTACACGCCGCGCGGCCTGCCCCGGGTCTTCTATGCCGGGGCTGCCGGTAGCGGCAGCGTAGTCGGTGCCGGGGCGTTGCCAAGCGCGCCCTACCTCCCCGACGAACGGCGCGAGCGGCTCGACTACCGGCCATTGCCTGACGCAGAGGTCAATGCCTACCGCATCGGGGTCGGGGACGTTCTGCTGCTGGCCACGCCCGGCGCGGGATCGACCGTAGAACAACTGACCGGATTATTGGCGGCTCAGACCCAGCGGCAGGGTTATACCGTTCGTGACGATGGTGCGATCGCCATCCCCGAGATCGGCACGATCGAACTTGCCGGTTTGACCATCGAAGAGTCAGAGGACAAACTGTTCCAGGTGCTGGTTCAGAACCAGATCGAACCATCATTCAGCCTGGAAGTCGCGGAATTCAACTCGCAGCGCGTTGTCATCGGCGGCGCTGTGAAAAAGGCGCTGATCGTTCCCATCACGCTGAACCCGCTTACACTGGGCGAAGCCCTGGCGACCGCGGGGGGGCTTGCCACGAAGGACGAAGAGTTCGCTTCTATCCGGATCTACCGGGAAGGCAAGCTCTACCAGATTCCGGTCGAAATGTACCTGGAGCGTGCCGATCTGCACAAGAAGTTGCTGACGAGCGGTGACGCGGTCTATGTGGACACGACCTATGATCTGGATCGCGCATTCAGTTTCTACGAGCAAAAGCTGAATGTGTTTTCCTTGCGCAGCAAGGCGCGCAGCGATGCCCTGCAGGCGCTGGTGACCGAGATAACGCTGCAGCGCGCGGCGCTGACAGAACAGCGTTCGAACTTCCTTGCTCGGGTAGAACTGGATGCCGAAAGCCGCGATTACGTGTATCTGACCGGCGAGGTCGAGCAGCAGGGCAGGATTGTCATGCCGTACGCCCGGCAGACGACGCTGGCGGATGTACTATACGGCGGCGGCGGGTTCGACACGACAACCGGCAACCCGTCGCAGATCTACGTGCTGCGGGCGCCGCTGGGGGCCGCGGCGGACAACCGGATCGTTGCCTATCACCTCGACGCTGGGAACGCTGCGAACATCGTTCTTGCGACGCGAATGGAGATGCGTCCCAGCGATGTCGTCTTCATCGAAGAGCAGCCCATCACGAAATGGGGCCGCGCCATGCAGCAGCTGTTCCCGGTTCTGGTTCAGACGGTTCAGGCCTCGTTGTAAGAGCGCGGCGAAATTCGCGCCGCCAAGGGTACTGCGGTTACCGCAGCGGTGGCGGTCCGCGCGGTCATGCATCTGCAGTATTGCGGGCTGTTCCTCGCCCCGCCCCGTCCGGTCTGTTCCCGGCAGCGCTGTTGCCGATTTCGCGTGAGTAGCTTGCCCAATCGGGTCACCCGGTTACCGCTCGGATCACCGTTGGCGGCGGCCGGGGCGAGTTGAGATCAGCGTGCGCGGGTGTTTCTGCGTATTGCGGTCAGGGCAAATTGCCGGGCGCGGGTCGCCGGTCCTTGCAACACTGCTTGCAGCATTCGGTTTGTTGTGAAGCCTGCCGAATCGGGCCAATGACGCGCCGACTCGGTTGCGACGGGCAGGGTGGCCGTTGTCTGGACAGGGTTGATCAGGGGCGCGCAGACGGCTCTGGTGCCGTCAGGAACCCGCCCGGCCAAGGATCACGGCGAAGGTTCGCCACACAATCCAGGCTTCGAGCCGGAAGCCGAAATTGTGGATGTAGTACAGGTCGGCAGTGACCTTCCTGCGGGTGGCGTCGACGCTTTCGACATAGCCGATCTCTGTCTGGGCAAGGCCGCTGATCCCCGGACGGACGCAATGCCTCTCGCGGTATCCCGGTACCTCGTCGATATAGTGAATTGCGTGGGCAAAGTAGTCGGGGCGCGGCCCGATCAGGCTCATCTCGCCGCGTAGCACGTTGAGAATCTGCGGCAATTCATCGATACGGGTCTTGCGCATGAACCCGCCAAGCGGGGTGATGCGGTCGGTTTCCAGAGGGCAATCGGCCGAGCGCGCCACCTGATCCACCTTGCGCATTGACCGGAACTTGAACGCCTGAAATGGTCGGCAATTCCGCCCCATCCGGGTTTGGAAGAACATCAGCCCCCCGGAGTTCAGGAAGGGATTCAACAGCAGCAGCCAGAGCGCGAAAAAGGCCAGCAGCGGCAGCAGCAAAATGCTGGCCACGATATCGAAAGACCTTTTCGAGAAAAGGAAGATGCGCCCGACAAATCCTGCGCTGGCGCCGATCGCCCGAATCTCGGTGACTTGGTGGTCGCCTACAAATTCGAAATCAAACATTGTTTCCGTGCCTTCACCAATATGCCCCTGCAGCATGAACAGCGCAACTATTCGCGGTTATGGCGACCCGAGTCAATTACTGAATCTTTAACCTGATCGGATTGCGGGATTCTTGCTGATGCCCGCAATCCTTCGGGGTTACGCTTGACTCCGGCGCCATCTCTGGTTGATTTTGCTACATTTTTTCCGGTTGCCCGCCGATTGCCGTCACCCACTTGCCTCTGGCAAAACGGGTGAATGGATTGGCGCGTCAAAAGACGCGGTCAAAAAGCAGGAAAATGACATGGCCACTAAGCTCCTGCTTCTTTCTGCGGCGCAGAAAGCCCCTGTGGAGAACTCTCTTGACTAGGGCCTGTTGAGATTCACCGTGTACGAATAACGGTCGCTCCGATATGGACCATTGCTTCAAAGCTTGTATCAGTTTTGCATGCACGCATGGCTATGCGTTAGAATTCTTTGAGTTTCTGAAAGAAGTTTTCGACAAG
>JAAELR010000250.1 GCA_024226455.1 Paracoccaceae bacterium | reverse complement strand
GAGACGATCAGGGCGCGGTTGGGGATCAGCGACGTGTCCGAAATACTCGACGACGCTCTGAGCGCTTGACCTGTCCGGGTTCCGGCAACTGACCGGGATCCGGATCATGAACCCGGCATCCGGGTGCCGGACAGGCGAAATTGCCTGGTTGCGCGACTTCATGGGTTGAAAGATTGGCCCCGCCCGGGGATTTTTTGCGATTGCGCTCTTTTTTGTTGACGTTGCTCGCTGAGCATGCGTCGCTCGAGATTGGACAGAAGACCCACCCACAAGCTGCTTGGGAGGGGGCCCGGGAAGGGGGCGGCGCTGGCTTGACGGTCTGTATGACCGCACGGGGCAGATCAGGGCGCATTGGGTAGCACAAGAGACCGATGGTCGCCAAACGCTATAGTGCTTGCGAATACGCTATACGCGACGTTGGGGCAGTGGGCGCCGTATGAGCGGTGCCCTTATAGACAAGAAATCACACAAAGGTTCCAACGGGGGGGCTATAATGACGACGACTGTTTTTACTTCAACACACATCTTGACGCTAGAAATTTTGGTATCAGTGGCGGCACCGCTTCAAGGACAAACTCGACAAATTCCACCAGCGCCTTGAACGTTTTTGACCATAACGATGATGGTGATTTGGATTCGACAGGTACGCCGGACTATATGGACGTAACCGACGTAATCTACACTGGATACACTATTGAAATTAATGGTCGTACATACGCTATATTTGACGATGGCTCCGACGGCTTCATTCCCTACTACGATATAGCGGTTGATGACTTGTCTCAGGCATCAATCCCAACAAGTACGTCCGACAAGTTAGAGGACGGAACCGCCCAGAATTTCTGTTTCGCCGCCGGCACCGGCCTCGCCACGCCCGCGGGCGAAACTGCGGTTGAAGAACTGCAGATCGGCGATACCATCCTGACCGCAGACGGCAGCGCCGTTGCGGTCAAGTGGATCGGCCACCAGACCGTGCGCCCGGTCATCGGTTTGAGGAACCAACGCCTCGCACCGGTCCGCATCGGCGCCGGCGCACTGGGCCACGGATTACCGCTCGCCGATCTCACGGTCTCTGCCGATCACGGCATGATCATCGACGATCTGGTGATCAATGCCTCGGCACTGGTCAACGGCAGCGCCATCAATTTCGTTCCCTTCGCCGAGCTGGACAAAGAGTTCACCTACTACCACGTCGAAACGCAAGACCACGACGTCATCATCGCCAATGGTGCGGCGGCAGAGACGTTTGTCGATGTGGCCGGTCGTTCGGATTTCGACAACCATCAGGAATACCTCGACCTTTACGGTGCCGAGCGGATCATCCCCGAGATGGCGCGGCCCCGGATCTCATCCCGCCGCCTGCTGCCGGAGACGATCAGGGCGCGGTTGGGGATCGAGGACGAGGCCATGGCGTCCGACATGCCCCTGACCGCCTGAGGAATTCTCTGCAGAGAAACACATATGCCACCTGGGGATCGTTTGCACAAAGGTACCGAAAGTCCCACAGGGCTTCGCAAGGGCTGAAGGCTGTCGGCGTGCTCATCTCTGCGCCGTTTGTCGCGGTCAGTTGGGAAATACCGGTCAACAGGAATTGCTAAAGCTCGGTACTGATCCATGCATTTTTGCATGCTGTCTGCCTGAACCGCCTGCCAAACAGCCCGGTAACCGTTTCTTAGGAAAATCCCCCCAATTTCAGGGCTCAGCGGGGCACCCGGGGCCACTGGGCAAGGGTTCACCGGGTGACACATCGGCGTGAGGTTTGATGTCAATCACTGGCGAAGCGACGCAAACGGCCACATGTTACGTATCAGTAAATATGAACGGCTACATCTTGAAAGGCGGTCACCGGCGCCATAGATGAATGTTAACGCTCGAAACATTGGGCTTTCAGAGGGACAACATGAGTAACTATGCCAATCTTCCCGCCCCGACCCCAGAAGGGGGGCTTAACCGGTATCTGCAGGAAATCCGCAAGTTCCCGATGCTGGAACCGGAACAGGAGTACATGCTGGCCAAGGCCTGGGTCGAACGGCAGGACCGCCGCTCGGCGCACAAGCTGGTGACCAGTCACCTGCGTCTGGCCGCCAAGATCGCCATGGGCTATCGCGGCTATGGCCTGCCGCAGGCCGAAGTGATTTCAGAGGCCAATGTGGGCCTGATGCAGGCGGTCAAGAAGTTTGACCCCGAGAGAGGTTTTCGACTGGCCACCTATGCCATGTGGTGGATCCGCGCCTCTATTCAGGAATACGTGCTGCGGTCGTGGTCGATGGTCAAGCTGGGCACCACCAGCGCGCAGAAAAAGCTGTTCTTCAACCTGCGCAAGGCCAAGGCCCGGATCGGTGCGCTGGAAGAGGGCGACCTGCATCCCGACAAGGTCGCCAGGATCGCCAACGATCTCGGCGTGACCGAGACCGAAGTGATCAGCATGAACCGGCGGCTTTCGGGCGGCGACGCCTCGCTGAACGCCATGGTCGGGGGCGCCGATGGCGACAGCTCGACAGAGTGGCAGGACTGGCTGGAGGACGAGGATGCCGACCAGGCCGCGGCCTTTGAGGCCAAGGACGAGCTGGAGGTGCGGCGCGAGTTGCTGGCCGAGGCTCTGGGCGTGCTGAACGAGCGCGAGCAGGACATCCTGACCCAGCGGCGCCTGCAGGACAAGGCGGTGACGCTGGAAGAGCTGTCGGGTGTCTACCATGTCAGCCGCGAGCGCATCCGCCAGATCGAGGTGCGCGCGTTCGACAAGCTGCAAAAACGGATGAAGGATCTGGCGCGCGAAAAGGGCATGATGGCCCGCGTCTGACCCGGCCAGAAGATCCCCTGGAACCGGTTCGTCCGGTTCACCCCAAGAGCCCGCGATGTCCTCCCCCGGTCATTGCGGGCTCGTTGTTTCAGGTCATGCTTGAGTTGCGGCAGAGGATGGCAAAGCCGGAATGCTTTGCCCCTGGCAGAGAGATCCAACAAGCCCACCCAGCGTGCCCGCCTGTCCGGCCGGGGCTTTGTCAGTCTTCGGGGTAGTGCTTTGGTTTGCCGTCATGTCGGCCAGCGGGTTCCCGCCTTGCCCGTCGTCGCGCCGGCGACCGGGATCGACCGGCACCCGCCGGAACCCGGCGGGCGGCCTCAGGCCACGACTAGGGCGAATCCCGGCGGCCGCCGGTTCCGGTCGCATTTTCGTCTGGCGGCGCCTTGCCGAAGGCGAATGTGCCGACCTGATCGATCTGGTAGCCGCCCGGATAGGTTGGCCTGCGCCGCGGCGTGACCAGTGCCGCGCGCCGCCGCCTTGGCAGCCAGCGCAGTACGCGGGCGCGCAGCTTCATCAGTCCGACCACCCCGGTCTGAACCGGGCGCGGCGGATCGGCAAAGCCCATGGCGCGGCGCAGCGGGGTATCCATCATCGACACCGCCAGTGGGCGCCCCAGCCAGTAAAGCCAGCGCGGCATGTAGAACGACAGGTAGAGATCGACCGTGGCGCGACCGATCTCGGCGTTGGTGTCGGAGTATTCGAAATGCTCGGCCTCGTAGGCCCGGTTCAGCACCTGCATGGCTTCGATGGTGTCGGGAATATCCGTCACCCCCATGCGGGCGCCCAGCGCGCGGTAGAAATGCAGACCCGCAAGGATCTCGTTGCCGGTCAGGGCGCGCCAGCCGAACCGCTCGATCCAGCGTTTCGGTTCCAGCACCAGCGCGGTCAGCACATAGACCATCTGGTGGTTCGGGATGCGATAACGCCCGTGCATGTCGTTCATCCGGGTGATGGCCTCTTCTCCACGCTCTGAATCGAGCCCGTGCTCTCCCATCTCGGCCATCAGGATCTCGGTGTCGTCATAGCGCTTGCGCGGCCGGTCCACGAACTCGCCGGTGCGCGACAGGATGCGCGAGATTGCCGGCACCGCGTAGGTGCGAAAGAGGGCGAACTGAAGCGCAAGCTGCAGGTCGGTGTGAAACTCGAAAGCCCCCAGAAGAAAGCCGATCCGCTCATACTCGGTGGCGGGGTCGAGGCCGACGATCTCGTCATTGATGCGGGACATGGGGCCAACCCTATGCGCTGCGGCGCCTTTCTGCAATGAGGCATGGGTTTGCCTGGCGGCGGCAAGCAGGTAGTCTTTGGCGAAACCTGATGGGGAGCAGACATGACCGATCCGATCCGCTGGGGCGTGCTGGGCGCCGCGAAATTCGCGCGTGAGCACATGGCGCCGGCAATCCACGCCGCAAAGGGGGCGAAACTGGCCGCGCTGGCGAGTTCGTCGCCGACGAAGGCGGCAGGGTTTCAGGCGTTCCAGCCGGACCTGCAGCTTTTTGACAGCTATGACGCGCTGCTGGCCGATCCGGGGATCGACGCGGTCTATGTGCCGCTACCCAACCATCTGCACGTGGAGTGGACGCTCAAGGCGCTGGCGGCGGGCAAGCATGTGCTTGCGGAAAAACCGCTGGCGATGAGCGCGGCCGGGTTCGACGCGGTGATCGCCCGGCGCGATGCGACCGGGTTGCTGGCCGCCGAGGCCTACATGATCGTGCATCACCCGCAATGGCAAAAGGCAAGGGCGCTCTACCGGGACGGCGCCATTGGCCAGTTGGCGCTGGTCGACGGGGTGTTTTGCTACGACAACCACACCGACCCCGGCAATATCCGCAACAAGCCCGAAACCGGCGGCGGCAGCCTGCCGGATATCGGGGTCTATACGCTTGGTTCGGCGCGCTTCGTGACCGGTGAAGAACCGCTGGCGGTCCAGCCGCATATCAGGCGCGAGAACGGGGTCGATGTATTTGCCCATGTGACGGCCGATTTCCCCTCGTTCCGCTACAGCTCTGTCACCTCGATGCGGATGTTCGCGCGGCAATACATGGCGTTTCATGGGGAGATGGGGGTGATGCGGCTCAATTGCCCGTTCAATGCGGGCGTGTTCTCGATGGCTGAACTGTCGCTTGAACGCGCCGGTCAGGTGATCGAGACTTGGCGCTGGCCGGCGGTGAACCAATACGTGTTGCAGGTCGAGAGTTTTGGCCGCACGGTGCGCCAGGGCGTGGCATATCCATGTCCGCTGGAGTTCAGCCGCGGCACGCAGGCGATGATCGACATGGTCTGGGCCGCCGAGGGAGAGGCGTGATGCCGACAGAAGAGGAAAAGTTCGATGGCCGGATGCACGGGCCGCAGTTCGAGCCCGAAGACAAGGACGGGCTGGGGATGCGGCTGGTATTCATGATCCTGATCTGGCTGATGATCCAGTTCGCCCAGACCGTGCTGGGGGTGGCGACGCTGATCCAGTTCGTGATCATGGCGCTGTCGAAGGGAGAGCCTAACGAGCGGTTGGCGGAGTTCGGCGAATCGCTGGGGATCTGGGTCGCCAAGGCGGCGCGCTTTCTGACCGCGGCCAGCGAGGTGAAGCCCTGGCCCTGGACCGAGCTCGATTGAGGCGGGGCGCTCTTCGCTCAGCGAGGAGGGCCCGAAAGGGGCCGATGAGCGCCGGTTTGCGCTGCGCCATTGCAGTGGTGTGGTCTGGCGGCGGGCAGGTAGCGATCCGGAGGCATCGGCATGGCAGGCGGATGGGCGCGCGACGGCGCGGTTAGCGAACAGATAGAGGCCTCGGTCTCGGACGAACTGGCGCGGATGAAGGCCCGGGCCCGGCCAAAGGGCGACAGCCTGGCCGAATGTGCCGAATGTGGCGAAGGTATCCCCGAGGCGCGCCGGGCTGCCTTGCCGGGAGTGAAGCTGTGCATCGACTGTCAGCAGGAGCGCGACGTCGGTTTCAGGGCGCGCCCGGGGATCAACCGGCGCGGCTCAAAGGACAGCCAGTTGAAATGAGTTGAGCGGGCGGCGGCGTGAACCCCGCCCTGCGCCTACACATCTGTCTGGTCGAGATAGTACCGTACCGCGCTTTGCACATGGCGGAACCGGTCGCCGCCCAGATGCTTGCCGCCATACCAGCGGGTGACCACCACGATGTGGTTTTTCAGCCCCGCACGCTCCAGCATGCGCAGAATCACATTGCCCGCGCCGCTCTCGCCGTCGTCGTTCTTGACGGGGCCGTTTTCAGTCAGCAAGCCCCATGTGTTGTGGGTTGCCTTGGCAAATTTCTTTTTTCGTGTCAGCGCCTTGATGAATGCTTTGGCCTCTGCCTCGCTGGTGCAGAACCCACCGGACACGGCATATCTGGAGCCGCGATCGGTGAGGGTGTTTTCAAACACAAGCATTTCAGAACGGTTCGAGATTCCGCACGAGATCCGCTAAGACGGGGTGTTCCGGAATCCAGATACCCGGCTCAACTTCTTTGATCGGCGGCCAGCTTTCCCTGGGCAGGTGGCTGCCGGAGTTCAGATCGAAGCCGGTTGCACGGAAGTAGGTGCGTGGTGTGCCAAAGAATCCACCGCGGGCGAATGATCTGCGCAGATACGTGGTGAATGGCAACCGAATGCCCTCGGCATGTACAATCGGATCGTACCTTGCCGCTGGAAGATGGATGGCGGGGTTGTAGGCGCCCGAGATATTTGCCTTGTGCTCGAAACTCGCCGCGAATTCGGCAGCAAGGGCGAGGCCCCCGGTTTCGACCGGCGACAGTTCGCTCTCTTCCTCGCCGATCATATAGGCGAGATAGGTGAATTCGACCTCTAGCGGATCCCAGTTGCCCAGCCTTGACAGAACCGGGTCGTCATCATGAAGGTGGGGCAGTCCGTCAATCAGACGCGCGGCTTCGCTTTTTCTTGCCGCAGCGAGTTCTTCGGGTGAGCGTGCCTCTTCGAGGTCGCGTAGTGCTTTTTGCAGGACGGGAAGAAAGTCGTTGACAAGTTGACTGGCCTCAGGGTCCGAAAAGGTGAACTTCTGTAGTTCCTCCGGCGATAGTTTTTCCAATTGTTCTCGGACGATTGTTTCCGTTTCGTTTGCCGAAAACTCGTATGGGTATCGCTGGCTCAGGTCGACATTCCCAACGATCTGCCCAAAAAAGATGAGCGCTGGCGGGAAGGGGCCGGGCAGATGGTCGAACGCAGGCAAATCGCCGAAGCGTTCTTCGGTTTCTGCGATTGCGGTTTCAAGTTCCTTGCCGCATGGCGTTCGGGGCGGGCGCGGATCGCGGAGTCGCCCGGCCTCTGATTCGAACCTATAGCCGTAGTCCCGGAGCCGCCCGGTCAGGCGGTCTACATTGCGTGCAACCCGTTCAAAGGTCTGGCGCATGATGTCTTCCACCTTGGTCTCCGAAGGATCCGGTATGTCGAACAGCGTATAACCCTCGCCCACCGAAAGCCAACGCCGGTCAAGCAAGCGCCAGACCTCTTCATGCTCGCCAGCGGCGTAGCGGGCGGTGAGAGACGGCATTAGCTCTCCATCGCCTCCAACTCGTCGATCATTCCCGAGATCATGCTCAGCCCCTTGTCCCAGAATTTCGGATCTCCAGCATCCAGTCCGAAGGGGGCCAGCAGCTCTTTGTGGTGTTTCGAGCCGCCCGCCTTCAGCATCTCGAAATACTTCTGCTGAAAGCCCGCGTCGCCCTCTTGGTAGACCGCGTATAGCGCGTTCACCAGACCGTCGCCGAAGGCATAGGCGTAGACATAGAACGGCGAGTGCACGAAATGGGGCACGTAGGTCCAGAAGGTCTCGTACCCGTCCATGAACTCGAACGCGGGGCCCAGCGATTCCGCCTGCACCGACATCCACAGCGCGTTGATGTCGTCCGGGGTCAGCTCTCCCTCGGCGCGGGCCTGGTGCAGCTTGCATTCGAAGTCGTAAAACGCGATCTGGCGCACCACGGTGTTGATCATGTCCTCGACCTTGCCGGCCAGCAGCACCTTGCGGGCCTCGGGCGTTGCCGCCGCGTCGAGCAGTTTGCGAAAGGTCAGCATCTCGCCGAAAACGGATGCGGTCTCGGCCAGGGTCAGCGGCGTCGAACTGAGCAGCTCGCCTTGCCCGGCGGCCAGCACCTGGTGCACGCCGTGGCCCAGCTCATGCGCCAGGGTCATCACGTCGCGTGGTTTGCCCAGGTAGTTGAGCATCACGTAAGGATGCACATCCGTCACCGTGGGATGGGCGAAAGCGCCGGGCGCCTTGCCGGGTTTCACCCCGGCGTCGATCCAGCCCTTTTCGAAAAAGGGCAGGGCAAGCCTGGCCATTTCCGGGTCGAACTCGCCATAGGCGTCCAGCACCAGCGCCCGCGCCTCGTCCCATTTCACGATCTTCTTTTCTTCCATCGGCAGCGGCGCGTTGCGGTCCCAGACCTGCAGCGCGTCAAGCCCGAGCCATTTGCGTTTCAGCTGGTAATAGCGGTGCGACAGCTTGGGATAGGAGGCGACCACGGCGTTGCGCAGGGCCTCGACCACCTCGGGTTCCACATGGTTGGCCAGGTGCCGCCCGGTCTGGGGCGTGGGCATCTTGCGCCAGCGGTCCTCGATCTCTTTTTCCTTGGCCAGCGTGTTGTGAACCCGCGAAAAGAGCTGGACGTTCTGGCCGAAGACACGGGCCAGTTCGCGGGCCGCGGCTTCGCGCTTGTCGCGCTCGGGGTCGGAGAGGAAGTTCAGCGTGCCCTCGATGTTCAGCTCTTCGCCGTCGACGGTGAAGGTCAGCGCTGCGATGGTTTCATCGAACAGGCGGTTCCAGGCGGCGGCACCGACGACGCCCTGATCGTGCAGGAATTTCTCCAGCTCGTCGCTCAGCTGATGCGGCCGCATGGCGCGCAGGCGGTCGAAGATGGGCTTGTAGCGGGCCAGATCGGCATTGGCGGCAAACAGCGCGTCGAGGGCGGCGTCCTCGATGCGGTTGATCTCGAGGCTGAAGAACACAAGCGGCGTCGAAAAGGTGGTCAGCCGGTCCTGGCAGTCGGAAAGGAACTTGGCACGTTCGGGGGCGGTGGTCTGCTGGTAATAGCGCAGGCCGGCGAATGACATGACGCGGCCCATTACGCGGTCGATATTCTCCTGCCGCTGAACGCAATCGAGCATCTCTTGTGCCGAAAGCCCGGCCAGCTTGCCCTCGTATTCGGCACCGAATGCGGCGCATTCGGTTTCCAGCCAGCCCATGTCGCGGGCCAGTTCGGGGGCGTCCGGCGCGGTGTAGAGATCGCAAAGATCCCAGTCGGGCAGTTCGCCGAACGCGCCTTGACCAGAGGAGTTGGCGTCGTGAACGGGGCTGGGCTGGCTGCGCATGGGATCTCCTGTTTGCTGGTTGCCCATCACATAGGACGCGGGCGCCGCAGGCTCAAGCCGTACCGGCGCGGCACCGGGGCACGCGGCCGCGCCAATGCCCCGGCGACCTGGCGGCGCGGAACGCCAGCGAAGAGGGCCCGGCAGGGGCCGAAAAGCGGCCCCTTGCGAAGTAACACGGCCGATGCTGGAAATGTCGGTTCAGGCTGGCGCGGTCAACCGACCGCTCGCGTGGGTAAACGTTCACGCAACAGGGCGATTTCATCCCGGCCTGTCCTGGCATAGTGTCGCGGCAACGGAATGCAGGAGACAGAGAACATGGCACAGGCGGATTTTCGGCGGCGGATGCTGGCGGGGGAGCTTCTGGCAGGGACATTCTTAAAGACGCCGTCCTACGAGATGGTCGAGGTGCTGGAGATGTCGGGGCTGGATTTCGTCTGTCTGGACGGTGAACACGCGCCCTTCGACCGGGGCCGTATGGATGTCTGCCTGGCGATGGCGCGGGCGCTGGATTTTCCGGCGCTGGTGCGGGTCGGGTCGGGCACGGATGACAACATCCTGCAGGCGCTGGATTCGGGGGCCACTGGGATTGTGGTGCCGCATGTCGACAGTGTGAAAAAGGCCCAAGAGGTGGCGCGTTGGGCCCGGTTCGGGCATCGCGGACGCGGCTATGCCGGCTCGACCCGCTGGGCGGGGTACGGCACCCAGACCATGCCGGACCTGCTGGCGAAATCGAAAGCCCAGACCGTGGTGATCGTGCAGATCGAAGAACCCGAGGGGGTGGATGCCGCCGCGGAGATCGCGGCGATCGGGGGGGTCGACGGGCTGTTTGTCGGGCCAGCCGACCTGACGGTGGCATATGGCGCCGATGCCGGTGCGGCCAAAAAGCTGGAGGCAGCGCTGGCCGCCGTGGGGCAGGCCTGCAAGGCGGCGGGCAAGACCTATATGAGCTTCATCCCGGACGCGGCAAAGGCGGCGGACTGGGCGGCGCATGGCATGACCATGTTCTTCATCGCGTCCGAACAGGGCTGGGTGCTGAAGGGTGCCGGGGCGCAGGCCGCGGGCATTCATCAGCTTGGCGGTTGAGGTCGGAGCGATGGGGTTTGCAAACGCCTTCAGGCGATTTCGAAATCGCGGGGGGCCAAGCGGTTTCGAAAATCTGCCCGGGCCATTTGAAAGCGGCGTTTGCCCCTTTGGTCAGGGATGCGCGGCGAAATGGGCGGCGGCCTCGGCGAAGAACCGGTCGCGGATCACCGGTCGTTCCATGATCACCTCATGTTCAGCGCCTTCGATCATACGCAGCTCTCCGCCGGGCCAGCGCCCCATGCGCTCGTGGATCGGGGCGGTGTC
Organism: Paracoccaceae bacterium; assembly: GCA_024226455.1. Lineage (GTDB taxonomy): Bacteria > Pseudomonadota > Alphaproteobacteria > Rhodobacterales > Rhodobacteraceae > JAAELR01. Next base: position 11,377 of record JAAELR010000250.1, on the reverse strand, counting down.
GACGATGCGTTCGTTGGTGCCCAGGAATGTGAGCGCCGGGATCGCGGGTGAAGCCATGCGCGCCATGGCGCGGTTCTCGATCAGCGCCTCGTAAAGCCAATGCAGGCTGGGCCCGCCCAGGGCCAGTTCGGGATGCGCTGCCACCTGGCGCTGCATATAGGCGTACATGCCCGGGTCGGTGGTCAGCGAGTTGTCCTCGAAGGGTTCCGCCTTCACATAGGTCTCGGGTTTGGTGCCTGGCGCATAAAGACGCCCGAACCGGCTGTGCCGCGCCGCCCAGGACAGCGCCCAGGCTATGGGGCGCAGCCTCGACGATAGCCTGATGCCCCACATGGGCGCGGTGAACACCACCGCCCGGACCGGCAGGCCATGCATCAGCGCCCGAAGCCCGATGCCGCCGCCCATGGAATGGGCCAGCAGGTACCAGGGCCGTGGCAACCCGCGTGCCTGGGCCGTGGCGAGCATTTCGGCCACATCCATCTGGTAGTCGGGGAAATGCATCACATGGCCGGTGTTGCCGTCGTCGAGAAGGCGGTCGGCCAGCCCCTGGCCGCGCCAGTCGATACTGATCGTGGCATAGCCCAGTGCCGCCAGATCCTGGGCGGCGCGGCCGTATTTCTCTACATATTCGGTGCGCCCGGGAAACAGCAGCACCGTGCCCCTGTCGCCCTGGGGCCAGATCGCCAGCCGCAGCCGCACCCCGTCGCTGGCAGTGGCCCAGACTGCCTCGGCGGTCCCGGGCCCCTCGGCGACCCGGTGGTGGAACGGCGCGGTTCCTGGCACCTGTCAGCCCAATACCGACCCGAGTTGCATCGCCAGCCCCATGTCGCCATCGACGCTGAGCTTGCCGGTCATGAAGGCGGTGGTCGGGTTTATCTCTCCGCTCAGGATCGCCTGGAACGTGTCGGCATCGGCAGTCAGCGTCACCTCGGCTTCGTCATCGCCGGCCCTCGCGCCGCTTGCGTCGATGATCACCGCGCCCTCGCCCTCGATGGCAAACTTGGCCACGGCGTCGAAACCGTTGCCGCCCAGCCGCTCGTTCAATGCCGCAACCGCGGCCTCTACTACGTCGCTCATCCCTGAACTCCTGTAAATGTGACTGGCGAGGTCTCGTCTTCCGCCGTTTCTGTGTTACGCTTAGCGTTATGGGAACTCTGCGACAATTCTTCAAATGTGCCGTTGCGGTATTTCTTTTGGCTGTGGGGGGTTTTCACGCCTGTGCGGCACAAGAGGTGGATGTCGAGGCGCTGTTGGCCGAACTGGCCAATCCCGAGACCCGCAACTGGCAATCGGTAGAGCGCCGGATCAGCAAGGAATGGTCTCGGTCCGGCTCTGCGTCGATGGATCTGCTGCTGCAGCGGGGCGAAAAGGCGATGGAGGCTGAGGACTACGAGGCCGCGCTGGAGCATCTGACCGCGCTGACCGATCATGCGCCGGATTTCGCGGCTGGCTGGAATGCCCGCGCCACGGCGCTGTTTCATCAGGAGCTTTGGGGGCCGGCGATGCAGGACTTGGCCCGCGCGCTGGAGTTGAATCCTCGGCATTTTGAGGCGCTGACCGGGCTGGCGGTGATTCTCGGCCAGACCGGCAAGGAAGATGAGGCGCTTCAGGTCTGGCACATGGTCCGCGCGCTGCATCCGCACCGGCCCGAGATGAACGAGGCCATCGAGGCGCTGGAAAAGCGGGTGGGCGGCGAGGCGCTCTGACCGTTGCCGGCGAATCTGGGTAGTGGCCCCCGTGCCAAGGGGTATTGCTCGCGGCTCCGGGCGCAAAACGGTTTTCGGCGTCGCCCGGATTTGACTGCTTGCCTACACCTCAGCCGATTCTCCTGATCGCCACCGGAACCGTCGATCCAAGCAGCATACAACGGGTTGCTTTCGGTTCTGGTGAAGCAGTTGAAGTATGATGAAGCCGTGATTGTCCCCGAGTCACCCGAAAGCGCGGCCCCGTTGTCGTGACGAAGTAGAGCCATTGCGGTCGTTTGCGGTTTGATCCCCCTTGAATGGCGATTGGCGGTAAGATCACGTGGCGGCCGGGTGCCGTGGTTGCACCACGCACGGCGGAGGGTTAGCTAGGGGCCGAGCAGCAATCGGCCGATGCCATGAACAAAGAAACCGGGCGCATAACGGCGGTTCTGGGCCCCACCAATACCGGCAAGACGCATTACGCGATCGAGCGCATGCTGGGCTATCGCAGCGGCGTCATCGGGCTGCCTTTGCGCCTGCTGGCACGCGAGGTCTATGACAGGATCGTGGCGTTGCGTGGGCCCTCGGTGGTGGCGCTGGTCACCGGCGAGGAACGCATCGTGCCCGAGCGCACGGCCTATTGGGTCTGTACGGTCGAGGCGATGCCAGAGGGGCTGGGCCCCGAATTCCTTGCCATCGACGAGATCCAGCTTTGCGCCGACCCCGAGCGTGGCCATGTCTTTACCGACCGTCTGCTGCGCGCCCGCGGCTGCTATGAGACACTGTTTCTGGGGTCCGACACCATGCGCAGCGCCATCGCGGCGAATGTGCCGCGGGTGCAGTTCCTGCGGCGCGAGCGGTTTTCCACCCTGACCTATATCGGGGCCAGAAAGATCAGCCGGATGCAGAGGCGGTCTGCCATCGTCGGCTTTTCGGTGGATCAGGTCTATGCCATCGCAGAGCTTCTGCGCCGCCAAAAGGGCGGCGCGGCGGTGGTGATGGGCGCGCTTTCGCCCCGTACGCGGAATGCCCAGGTCGAAATGTACCAAAATGGCGAGGTCGATTACCTGGTGGCCACGGATGCCATCGGCATGGGGCTGAACCTCGATATCGACCACGTGGCGTTTTCGTCGCTGGCCAAGTTCGACGGGCGGCGCATGCGGTTTCTGGCCCCGAACGAACTGGCGCAGATCGCCGGCCGGGCCGGGCGGCACATGAACGACGGCACGTTCGGGGTGACCGGCGAGGCGCCGACGCTGGACGAGGGCGTGGCCGAGGCGATTACCGAGCATCGTTTCGCGCCGATCCGCAAGCTGCAATGGCGCAATGCGCGGCTTGAATACGGCTCACTCGATGCCCTGATCGGCTCGCTTCAGGCCGGCAGCGACGACGAATGGTTGACCCGCGCGCGCGAGTCCGACGACATGACGGCGCTGAAAAGCTTGGCCGAGCTGGGCCATGTCCGCGAAAAGACCGGCGACGCGCTCGGGGTAAAACTGCTCTGGGATGTCTGCCGGGTCCCCGATTTTCGCGGCATCAGCCATGCCGAGCATGCCGGGCTGCTCGAGCGGATCTTCAGCGATCTGCATGAATATGGCCGGGTGCCCGACGACTGGCTGGCCCGGCAGATCAAGCGCATCGACCGCACCGACGGCGATATCGACACGCTGTCGAAACGTCTCGCCCATATCAGAACGTGGACATATGTCGCGCAGCGTGATGGCTGGGTCGACGACGTTTCCCATTGGCGCGGGGCGACGCGCGCGGTAGAAGACCGCCTGTCGGATGCGCTGCACAGCGCGCTGACGCAAAGATTTGTGGACCGGCGGACATCAGTGCTGCTTCGCCGGCTCAAGCAGAAGGAGGCCATGTTGGCCGAGGTGAACGACAAGGGTGAAGTGACGGTCGAGGAGCAATTCGTCGGCCGTCTCGAAGGGTTCCGGTTCAGCCAGGACGAAAACGCCACGCCGCAAGAGGCCAAGACCCTGCGCGCCGCGGCGCTGCAGGCACTGAGGCCGGAATTGCATCTGCGCGCCGACAGGTTCTACAATTCGCCCGACACCGAGATCGACTTTACCGATCAGGGCGGGTTGATGTGGGGCGAGCATGCGGTGGGCAAGCTGGTGACCGGCCCCGAGCCGATGAGGCCTCAGGTCACGGCTTTCGTCGACGAAGAGGCCGGTCCGGATGTGGCGCAAAAGGTCGCCCGCAGGCTGCAGCATTTCATCGACCGCAAGGTCGCGACGCTGTTCGAGCCGCTGGTGAACATCCAGCGTGACGAGGCCCTGACCGGGCTGGCGCGCGGCTTTGCCTTTCGTATGATCGAAAGCCTGGGCGTGATCCCGCGCGACCAGGTCGCCGGCGAGGTCAAGGATCTCGACCAGGAGGCCCGCGCGGTACTGCGCAAGCACGGGCTGAGATTTGGTCAGTTCACCGTCTTCATGCCGCTCTTGCTGAAACCGGCGCCGACCCGGCTGCGGCTGGTGCTGTGGTCGCTGGCGCAAGGTTTGGGTGAATTCCCCGAGAGCCCGCCGCCAGGCCTGGTGACGATCCCGTCGCCGCAGGACGCGACGCCGGGCGCCGACACCATGGCGGGCTACCGCATCGCCGGGACGCGAGCGATTCGCATCGATATGCTGGAACGGCTCGCCGACATGCTGCGGGCCGAAAACTCGCGGGCCGGGTTCGAGGCGACGGCCGACATGCTGTCGATCACCGGCATGACGCTGGAGCAGTTCGCCGACCTGATGCAGGGGCTGGGCTATGCCGCCGCCAAGGGTGAGCGCGAAAAGGTCAAGCCGTTGGCCGATCCGACGCCGACCGGCACGCCCGGGGCAGAGGCGCAGCCCGACGCGGCAGAGAGTGCCTTGCCGCATCCTGGCGCCGAGGGGGCCAGCGGGGCAGAGGCGGTGGCCGACCCGGCAGAGGTGCCGGTCGAGGTGGACCACCTCGAAGGACCAGGCGCGTCCGAGGCAGAGGCGCAGCCAGATGTTGCAGCAGAGCCGGACCCCCATCCCGGCGCCGAAGGCGCCAGCGAGGCACAGGCGGTGCCCAGTGCCGATGGCACAGAGGCGGATACCGACCCGACCGAAGAGGGCGCGCAAGCGCCCGATGAGGGCCCCGAGACAGAGTTGTTCTACACCTTCACCTGGGCCGGGTTCGCCCGCCAGCGCGAAACCGGCGGCGGGCGACCGCACAAAGGCAGGCCGCGCGGTCCGAAACCACAAGGCAAGCCCCGGGGCAAGCACCCGCCCAAGGGAAAGGGCGGCGATCCGAACAAGGCGAAGTCCTTTTCGGCCCGACCGCCGAAAAAGCAAAAGCCCATCGACCCCGACAACCCCTTTGCCGCGCTTCTGGCGCTGAAGGACAAGAAATAGTTGCACGGTCCCCGCCCAACGATCCGGATCGACAAGTGGCTTTGGTATGCCCGGTTCCTCAAGACCCGCGGGCTGGCCAGCAAACTGGTGGCCGGCGGGCATGTGCGGGTGAATTCCGGCCGGGTGTCGAAGCCGTCGCACGGCATCGGGCAGGGCGACACGCTGACCTTTCCGCAAGGCCGCCAGATCAGGGTGGTGCGCGTTGCCGCCCTGGGCACCCGGCGCGGACCTGCGCCCGAAGCTCAGGCGCTCTACCAAGACCTGACTCCACCGCCCGAACCGCAGCCGGCGGCGCCAAAGCGCGAGGCCGGGCGCCCGGACAGGAAACATCGACGCATGGCGGCCCGGCTCAAGGGGTTCGGCCTTGAATGATCCCGCACGCTCGACTAGCTAGGCGGTTGAGCCGAGAACGAGACGCCCATGACCTATATCGTGAACGACGCCTGCATCGCCTGCAAATACACCGACTGTGTTGAGGTTTGCCCCGTGGACTGTTTCTATGAGGGTGAGAATATGCTGGTGATCCATCCCGACGAATGCATCGATTGCGGGGTTTGCGAGCCGGAATGCCCAGCCGAGGCGATCCTGCCCGATACCGAGCCCGACACCGAGAAATGGGTCGAGTTCAACCGCAAATACTCCGAGCTCTGGCCAGTGATCGTCACCAAGAAAGACCCGCTGCACGACGCCGAAGATCGCGACGGCGAAGACGGCAAGCTGGAGAAGTACTTTTCCGAAGCCGCAGGCGAGGGCGGCTGAGCTTGAGACCGAACCGATTCGCGGCCTCGGCAGCGCCGACCCGCCGGAAATCACCCTCAATTGCCGGATCGCGCCGGTCAATCCACTGAATTCAGGGGGTTTTCGGAAATTCTGCACTGCGGCGCCTTTAATCGGGGCGGTTTTTTTGCTATACTCCTTGGGCAACAACGCTGGAAGCCTGACACCGCCTCGGGAAACCCCTCCCGGGGACGGATTTTTTGGCGCCGCATTCCGGGGATGTGACCGAGGTTTCGGCGCGGGACCGGTGCCGGGCGCCGAAGGTCTTGGGGACCCATGAAGGAAGGACGCTGCATGAGCAAATCTAGACGACAGGATTTCCGCCCGAACGAGTTCGTGGTGTACCCGGCCCACGGCGTGGGCAAGATCATCTCGATCGAAGAGCAGGAGATCGCCGGGATCAACCTGGAACTGTTCGTTATCTCCTTTGAAAAGGACAAGATGACCCTCCGGGTGCCGACCCACAAGGCAACCGAGGTGGGTATGCGGTCGCTGTCGTCGCCCGATATCGTGTCGAAGGCGATGACCACGCTGAAGGGCAAGGCCAAGGTCAAGCGGGCCATGTGGTCGCGCCGGGCCCAGGAATACGAGCAGAAGATCAATTCGGGCGACCTGATCGCCATTGCCGAGGTGGTGCGTGACCTGCACCGCACCGACGACCAGCGCGAGCAGAGCTATTCCGAGCGTCAGTTATACGAGGCTGCGCTGGAGCGGCTGACCCGCGAGGTGGCTGCGGTTGCGGGCTCTGACGAGGTGTCGGCGCAAAAGGAGGTCGACGAGGTTCTGACCGCCCGCGCGGCCTGAGACCCGGAGCTGTCTGGCAGTAAAGCGCCTCCCCTCCCCGGGGGGGCGTTTTCGTTGCAGGCTTTGATCTGATTGAGTGCGCTTCGCGCACGCAGTATTCTCCCATACTCGCCTTCGCCTTCGCCTTCGGCTGCGGGTGGGGCCCGCCGCGCCCGGCTGGCGCATTGCCCGGTATCGACAAGGGGCTAAGCGGCCAGGGCCACCAGAATCACAACCTCACTGATCTGTTGCGCCCCGCCCAGGACGTCTCCGGTCTGACCGCCGATCTTGCGTTTCGCGATGGCGGCGACGGAGAGGCTGGTGAATGTCAGCACGATTGCGAGCGGCACGATGGTGGAGCCCACAAGCCCGCACCCGGCGGCAGCGGCCAGGCCGAGCGCCAGTAGCGTGGCAGGTCGGTCGGGGCGGCCCACCGAAGCAGAGAGGCCGCCGCTGCGGGCCTGGGGTAGAAGGTGCATCAGTGCCACCATGGGCGCACGCGACAGTATGGCGGCGGCGATCAGGGCCAGCATCAGGCCAGTGGTCGACTCGTCGGCGATGGCGGCCAGCGCCACCCAGCGCAGGCCCAGTGACAGGATCAGCGCCAGCACGCCGTAGCTGCCGATGCGGCTGTCCTTCATGATCTCCAGCCGCCGCTCGCGCGTTGTGCCGCCCCAGAACCCGTCGGTACTGTCGGCCAGGCCGTCTTCGTGCAGGGCACCGGTGGCGACGATCAGCGCGGTCAGGGCCAGGCCGGCGGTGAAACCCGGCGGCAGACCGGAGCCCAGCCAGGCGGTTAGCGCCGCAAGGAGCCCCACGGCGAGACCCGCCAGCGGGTAGGCCCATGCCGCCGCTGCGCCGCGCGGGCGGGCGGGAAACGGCACCGGAAGGCGGGTCAGCAGGCCGATCGCCTCGGCCACGTCGCCGGGTGTGGCGAGGGGCATGTCGTGGTCAGGCATCGAAGTGTTGCAATTGGGCTGTTGCGGGCATGCGCAAAGCGATAAAGCGAAGCGGGACATAACTCAATGAGAGACGCAGATGAGCATCGACACCCCGGTCGAACTGGACGGTTTTCGCGCCGTTCTTTCGGATCTTGCCGCACCCGACGGCGCAGCCCTGGCGGCCGCATCCGACCGTAACGGGCAGTTGACCAAGCCGCCCGGCGCGCTGGGGCGGCTGGAGGAACTGGCGATCTGGTATGCTGGCTGGCGCGGCGACGCGCGCCCCGCGGTGACGGCGCCGCAGGTTATCGTCTTTGCCGGCAATCACGGGGTGGCGGCGCGCGGCGTGTCGGCCTTTCCGGCGGATGTGACGGTGCAGATGGTTGCGAATTTCGAAGCCGGGGGCGCGGCGATCAACCAGCTGGCCAGGACCTTTGGCGCGCGGATGGATGTTCATGCGCTGGAGCTTGACCGGCCGACGGCGGATTTCACCACCGCACCGGCCATGAGCGAGGCGGACTGTGCCGCGGCGATGGCGGCGGGCTGGGAGGCGGTCGATCCGGGCACCGATCTTCTGGTCGTGGGCGAGATGGGGATTGGCAACACGACCTCTGCTGCGGCGATCGCGGCGGCCTTGTTGGGCGGGTCGGCAGAGGAATGGGTCGGGCGCGGCACGGGGCTGGACGAGGCCGGGCTGGTGCTGAAGGCCCGGGTGGTGGCGGAGGGGCTGGCGCGACATCGTGCGGTTTTAGGCGACCCGCTGCAGGTGCTGGTCTGCCTCGGCGGGCGCGAACTGGCGGCCATGGCCGGTGCGATCCTGCGGGCGCGGGTGTTGCGGGTACCGGTGATACTCGACGGGTTCATCTGCACCGCCGCGGCGCTGGCGCTGGAAAAGGCGGCGCCGGGTGCGCTGGATCACTGCGTGGCGGGCCATGTCTCTGCCGAGGCTGCACATGGGCGGATGCTGGCGTCGCTGGGCAAGGAACCGCTGTTGTCGTTGGGGCTTCGGCTGGGTGAGGGATCGGGAGCAGCGCTGGCAATCGGGGTGCTGAAGGGCGCGATTGCCTGCCATTCGGGGATGGCGAGCTTTGCCGAGGCGGGGGTTTCCGAAGGGTAGGTGACTACGGTCTCGGGTCTGCCAGGAGGCGCTCGGCAAGCCCTTGCGGGCTTTTCTCGCGGGGGTCCGGCGCCGCACAGCGAGGAGCGCAGGGGCGCAGCCCCGCGCGATGAGCGGACCGGCTGGGGTTATTCTTCCGGGGTTCGCCCGTGTTCGTCGAAATGCGCCACCAGAGCTGCCTCCAACTCGGCGTTGAGTTCTTTGGCGCGAGCCATGTAGTCGGGGTTCTGCTCGGTTGGTACGCCCGGCTTCCAGTGCTGCGCCAGGTCGAGAACCGCCGCGCGGTCGTGATCGAAATAGAGCTTTTCCATTGCAGCGGCCTCGAAGTCCGACAGCGCCGTCTGCTCCAGCACATAGCGCGCCGCGCGCAGAGAGCTGTCGAACAGTTCTCGCACGATCTTGTCGGCCCCGGCGCGGTAGAGTTGGTAGACATGGATCTCGTCGCGGGCACGGGCGACGATATAGAGATCGGGGCGGACCCGGCGGGCATGGGCTACCAGCCGGGTGGTGGCCTGGCGCGCGTCGAGTGTAACCACCAGTGTGCTGGCCTCCATCAGCCCCGCCGCGCGCAGCACGTCGGGTCGTGTCGGGTCGCCGAAAAATCCCTGATAGCCGAAGCTGCGCATCAACTGGATGGTCTCGAGATCGTGGTCGAGCATGGTGGCTCGCAGCCCGGCCATCTGTACCATGCGGTTCACATTCTGCCCGAATCGCCCGACGCCCGCGATGATGATCGGGCCCTGGGGGTCGATCTCGTCATGGTTGGGAATGGCGGGGTCGTCCATCCAGTGGCTGAGCCGGTCGTAGACGATGAAAAAAAGCGGTGTCAACAGCATCGACAACGCCGTGATCGTCAGCAGTTTCTGCGCCAGTGGTTCTGGCAGAACGTGTTGCTGGGCCGAGAACGACAGCAGAACGAAGCCGAATTCGCCCGCCTGCGCCAGCCCGAGAGTGAAAAGCCACTTGTCGCGGCCGCCCAGTTGAAAGAGCCGCGCCAGGATGTAGAGCACCGCGCCCTTGGCCAGCATCATCGCCGCCGCCAGGCCCAGGAGTTCCAGCGGTCTACGCAGAAACCCGCCCACGTCGAGCCCGGCGCCGACGGTGATGAAGAAGAGACCCAGCAGCAGGCCCTTGAAGGGCTGGATGTCGCTTTCAAGCTCGTGGCGGAATTCCGAATTGGCCAGCACCACCCCGGCCAGGAAAGTGCCGAGCGCCGGCGACAGCCCCACCAGCGTCATCAGGAAGGCGATGCCGACCACGATGAGCAGGGCAAAGGCGGTGTACATCTCGCGCAGGCGCGCGGCATGGATGAAGCGAAACAGCGGTCGCGCAAGGTAGATGCCGGCCAGAATGACACCGGCGATGGCGCCAAGCGTGACCAGCGTGGCCCCCCAGCCCGGCAACCCCTCTACCAGCGACAGGCTGTGGCTGTTCTCTGGCGTGGCTGTCAGAACCGGGTTGGTGGTCCGGTCGACCGACCCGTCGGGGTTGATGCTGGGCGCGCGCGGCATGGCGAGCAGCGGCATCAGGATCAGCATCGGGATCACGGCCATGTCCTGGGTCAGCAGGACCGAGAACGAGGCCCGCCCGCCCTGGGTGCGCATCAGCCCCTTTTCGCTGAGCGTCTGCAGCACGATGGCGGTCGACGAGAGCGCAAAGATCAGGCCGACAGCGATGGCGGCGGCGAGCGGCTGGCCCAGCAATAGCGCACCGCAAGCGATGATGATCACCGACAGCAGGATCTGCATCAGCCCCAGCCCGAAGACCCGGTGCCGCATGTCCCAAAGCGCCCGCGGGTCCATTTCCAGCCCGATCAAAAACAGCATCATCACCACGCCGAACTCGGCGAATTGCTGCAGGTCGTGCGCCTCTGTTTCGACCAGGCCCAGCAGCGGCCCGATCATCAGCCCGGCGGCGAGATAGCCCAGCACCGAGCCCAGTCCAAGCCGGGCTGCCAGCGGCACCGCGATCACCGCGGTCACCAGATAGATGGTTACCTGAAACAGCAGGCCTTCCATGCGTGCCTCCGGGGTTTCTTTACCACAGCATCGCGGGGTGACGACGGGAACTCAAGCCCGCTTGAACACTTGATGAGGCGCAACCGGTTCGGGACGGTGGTCCAGGTCACCGACAAGCAAGCCCGCAACCAGATGCGTTTTGAGTATCCACTCACTGGTTCCACCCTCCCGTTGACCAGTCGGGTAGCGCCTTAGCGCGAGCGATCGGTTATGATCGCCGCCGCCGAGTATGAGAGCCCAAACGAAAACTCGTTTTATTGCGGGAAACCGGCCTTCAAGGGGCCCGCACAGAGGAAATTGGGAGTGAGTTCAAGTAGGTTTTCCCGCTCAACGTGCGGGGTCTATGCCTCAGAGCCGCTATGGTGGCGTTTTGATTCAGACTCTGAGAGCGCCTCAGATGAATGGGCCGGTGAGCAGAGTTCCTGCACCACATCCGGGGACACTATCCGCCTCAAATGGCTCAGGTTGAAGATACCAATTCCAAAAAGTTTGGAATCCCCGTTTTGCAGAGGTCTTCGGCAGTGGTTGAGTCCACCACACTAGGGCCTGTTGAGATTCACCGTGTACGAATAACGGTCGCTCCGATATGGACCATTGCTTCAAAGCTTGTATCAGTTTTGCATGCACGCATGGCTATGCGTTAGAATTCTTTGAGTTTCTGAAAGAAGTTTTCGACAAG
>JAAELR010000249.1 GCA_024226455.1 Paracoccaceae bacterium | reverse complement strand
TGGGCCGGGTGACGCATTCACCTTTGGTTAATTCAGGGCCCAGTCAGGCCCCAGATCGGCCCGTGCCCGATCTGCCCAGTGCTGGTGCAGCCAGCCGCAGGGCCGGCACCCGCGCAGCCAGTGGCGATGGCCCGCCACCGCCTCTGGCATCTTGGGCCGGCCATGAAAACACACCACCCTCGCCGCCTTTGGCAGGCGAGGTTCGGCCCAGTGATTGAAGGGCCAGACAGGCAAGCAATCATGCTTGAAGCTCGCCACCCAAGGCTCTGGCAGATAAGCGAAATCTCCCCTGTCCATCGCCTTGTGAGAGGTATAGCGCTGCTCTGATCCGCGGGCCTTTTCCACCTCGGCATGGGGCTGCGCCGCAAGGTCGTCATATAGATAGCCATGCGCCCCCGGATCGAACCGAAACACAGAGCCATGCCCCGTGGGTCGCCCCTTGCGTTTCTCGACCCAGTCATGCCGCATCGCCACCTTGCCCGGCGCGAAGTTCAGCAGATCGTCCAGCGGCCCGGTGATCACCACGTCCAGATCGAACCCCAGAACCGGGCCGTCAACCGGGATAACCCCTTGACGAAACAGCGAAACCTTGCGCATAGCCCCCTGCCGGTTGGCCACCGCCAGCGCCGCATTCATCGGCGCCTGAAACGGCTCTTGGGGCAATGGCAGGATCTCTATCCCCGGATGCAGCCCCTGCGCCTGTTCGGTCATGCAGAAAAACCGCAGCCCCCCCGACAGATTGCGCCGCACGCCGGAGTATAGCCGGTTCACGTATTCGGGGCCAAACAGAGTGCCCCATTTGATGCAAGCGACTGTTGCCAAAGGGATTTATTTCACCGGCAGACGGGTCTCTACCATCTGCGCATACCACGAGCAGCCCGCCGGAATCGCATCGTCGTCAAAGTCGTATTCGGGATGATGCACCGGCGCGCTGTCGCCGTTGCCGACCAGAATATAGGCGCCCGGCCGTTCCTCCAGCATAAAGGCGAAATCCTCGCCCCCCATCACCAGCGGCGCCTCTTCGCAGCCGCCAGAGATCGCGCGCGCCACCTCTGCGGCGTATTCCGTCTCTGTCCCGGCATTGATCATCGCCGGGTAATTGCGCTGGTAATCGACCTCTACAGTGCCGCCAAAAGTTGCCGCAACCCCTTGGCAGATCTCGGTAATCCTGGTCTCGATCAGATCGCGCATGGCCAGGCTCATGGTGCGCACGGTGCCGCGCAGCTGCACCTTCTGCGGGATCACGTTGAAGGCTTTCGACCCGGTCTCGAAGCTGGTCACCGACACCACGACCCGGTCGACCGGATCAGCGTTGCGGCTGGCGATGGTCTGCAGCGCCAGCACCGCCTGCGCGGCCATAACCGTGGTGTCGATGGCCTGCTGCGGCCTGGCGGCGTGCCCGCCCCGGCCCTCGAAATTGATCTCGAACACATCCGTGGCGGCAAAGAACGGCCCCGACCGGATCGAGAAACTGCCCACCGGCCGCCCCGGCCAGTTATGCATGCCATACACCTCGTCGATGCCGAACCGGTCCATCATGCCGTCCTCGCACATCTCACGGCCACCGCCGCCGCCCTCTTCGGCTGGCTGAAAGATCACCACCGCGGTGCCGTCGAAATTGCGCATCTCGGCCAGGTACTTAGCCGCCCCCAGCAACATCGCCGTGTGCCCATCATGGCCACAGGCATGCATCACGCCGGGCGTGTGGCTGGCGTGCTCGACCCCCGTCGCCTCGTCCATCGGCAGCGCATCCATGTCGGCGCGCAACCCCACGGTGCGACCCGATGCGTTCGATTTGCCTCGGATCACACCGACCACCCCGGTGCGGCCGATGCCGTCCACCACCTCGTCGCAGCCGAACTCGTGCAGCTTCTCCTTCACCATGGCAGAGGTCCGGTGCGTGTCAAACAGCAGCTCTGGATTGCGGTGAATATCGCGCCGCCAGGCGGCGACCTCGGGCAACAGTTCGGCAAAACGGTTCTTCACGGGCATCGGTATTCGCTCCTGTTTTCCTGTCGAACCGAAACCTAACCAAAGTCCGGCCAGAGACAAGCCCGCATATCCTTCTTCTTGGTCAGGAAATGCCTCGGGGGTTTGGGGGGCTGGCCCCCCATTCACCGCACGAAGTGCTCATGAAAGCGCGCCGAAGGCGCTCCGTCCGGCAACAGCCCCTCACAGAGCCGGTCCCAGATCAATGGCGGAACCGTCGCTGAAACGCCCCAGCCGGAACCGCGTCAGGTCATGGCCCGGAACCGCACCCATGACCAGATCCGCCACCACCCGGCCCATGCCGGGGCCGATGCCGAACCCGTGCCCGCTCATGCCGGTGGCCACGGTCAGGCCAGGCACCGTCTCTGCGCTATCGATGACGGGCACGAGGTCGGGCATGGTGTCTATCATCCCGGCCCAGGCAGCGCGCAACCGCACCTCGCCCAGCCCCTCGCCCAGCCCCTCGATCGCCGCACCGAATGCGCGGCCTGTACGCCGTAACCGGCCCATATGGGGGCGCGGGTTCAGCACCCGGATCGCCTCGAACGGCCCTGGGGCATCGACCGACCAGCGCCGCTTGGTGCGCCAGCCGTCGGGATAGCCGTGCGGAGCCCATGGTAATATCCTTGAGCCGAAGGGGTCAGCGCGCAGCTGGGGCAGGTATTTGGGCAGCGAGCGAAACGCGTCCCGCCCGACCAGCATCTCATGAAACCCTGCCGACGCCAGAGTATAGCCGCCATCGGCGCGGCGGCGAAAGGCCATATGATCGTCGGCGACGGCGATCTGGGTGACCTCGGGCAGAGGCTCTGTCGCCACCGCCGAGGCGCGCACCGAAAGCTGCGGGATATGCACCCCGCAGCTTTGCAGCAAGAGCCGCGACCAGGCGCCGCCCGCGACCACCACGGCAGAGGTCCGCACCAGCCCGTCTTCGGTCACCACGCCTGCAACCCGGCCCGCGGACAGATCCAGCCCGCGCGCCGCGCAGTTCTCGCGGATAGCCACGCCATTGGCCACGGCCAGCCGGGCCAGCGCAGGCACCGCCAGCCAGGGCTCGGCGCGCATGTCCGACGCGGTCCACAGGGCTCCGGGCCAGTCACCCTTCACCCCTGGCAACAGCCCGCCCAGTGCCGCGCGATCCAGCAGAACGCTGTCGACCCCGTTCGCTTTGGCATGGGGCAGCCAGGTCTCGTAGGCGCCCAGGGAATTGACGCAATTCGCCAGATACAGCACCCCGCCCTGCGTCAGTCCGATATCCGTATCCAGCTGCGGCGCCAATTCGCGCCAGTGCCGCGCCGCCTCTACCATGATCGGCAGTTCCGCAGGGTCACGGCCCTGCTGCCGGATCCAGCCCCAGTTGCGGCTCGACTGCTCGGCCGCGACGCGGCCCTTTTCCACCAGCACCGTCTTTTGCCCTGCCCGCGCCAGCCAATAGGCCGTCATCACGCCCGTAACCCCGCCGCCGATCACCACGCAATCGGCAGCCTCGGGCAGATCGGCGCAATGCTCGACGGGCGAAGCCTCGGAGATCGGGAACGGGATCATGGGCGAATACCTTCCGTGTCTTGGAATCAGCCGCTGCCGACCCGGCGCTCCGGCGGTACATGCTTGGCGCCAGAGGGTTGGCCGGTCAAGCGGTCGGCTCAGATGCGCAACGCCGCAGCGATTGGCCCCGGGCGAACACCAGCGCGCAGCGGAGCCCGCGCGGCTGGCGTTTCGAGCCCCGTCAACGTCAATTCCAGACCAGTCCGACCAGGGTGACCTTTGCGGATCCGGGGTTCGGGAGATCTCAACGGGCCAGCAACTCTACCAGATCGGCCATGAACCTCTCGCCCGCCGCGAACTGCTCCAGCGAAATAAACTCGTTGGGCTGATGCGCCTGGGCGATGTCGCCGGGGCCGCAAATCACCGCCGAATAGCCGCGTTGCTGAAACTGCCCGGCCTCGGTGCCGTAGCTGACCACATGGCTGCCGTTGTCGCCGGTCAGCCGCCGCACCAGCGCCTCGGCCTCGCCGCCCGTCTCGGGCTTCAGCCCCGGTACGTCGAACACCTCTTCCAGCTCGATCCAGGCCTCGGGCACCACCGCCTGCATCCCGGCCTCGACCTCGGCAACCCTGGCGCGAAAGGCCGCCTTCCAGTCGGCCATGCTTTCGCCCGGCACCACCCGGAAGGTCATCCAGAACTCGCAGTCCTTGGCGGTGATGTTGTTGGCGGTGCCGCCTGCGATCTTGCCGACGAAAAGCGTGGTCCATGGAGGGTCGAACACCGCGTCCACCGGGTTCGGCACCCGGGCGCGGTTGGCCTCGTTTTGCTCATTTGCCCAATGGATCAGCCTGCTGGCCTCCATCACCGCGGCAACACCGGTATGCATGATCGAAGAATGTACCTCGAAGCCGTGGATGTGGGTGCGAAAACCACCGCCGCCCTTGTGGCCGGTTACCGCGCGCATACATGACGGCTCGCCGATGATCGCCGCACTGGCCCGCGGCATGCCGCTGGCGACCATATGGTCGATCATTTCAGGCGCCCCTATACAGCCGGTCTCTTCGTCGCGGCTCAGCGCGATCTGCAGCGGTCGTTTGATGCCACGTTCCAGCGCCAGCGGCACCGCCGCCAGTGCCAGAGCGTCAAAACCCTTCATGTCGCAGGTACCGCGGCCATAAAGCCTGCCGTCACGCTCGACCACGGCCCAGGGATCGCTGTCCCAGGCCTGCCCGTCGACCGGTACCACATCCGTGTGCCCCGACAGCACCACGCCACCCGGCAGTTCAGGTCCGACATGGGCATAGAGGCTGGCCTTTTTGCCGGTCTCGTCGGGAACCCGCACCGCTTTGACACCGAACCCGGCGAGGTATTCTTCAACCCAATCGATCAGATCGAGATTGCTGTCACGGCTTACGGTTGGAAAAGACACCAGTTTTTCAAGGATCTGCCTGGCGGTCAGGGGGTACGGCATGGAAGGCTCCGGATCTGCATCGGGTCACAGTGACCCGCCCGGCCCCGGCGGTCAAGCGAGCCCCGGCGCCGTTTGACCGGGTGACAAGATTTTCGACCGTGCCGCCATGTTTGCGCTTGCGGGGGGGGGCGACTGTGGTAACGTTTCAACAAATCAGCCTGGGCGAAAATGCACCGGGGCGCGCCGAACGTGCGACGAAACATGGGGAGTACTGCATGCCCGACGGGGCGCTGCCGGTTCTTGACGTAAAGGACCTGAAAACCGTGTTCCGGACCCGTCAGGGCGAGGTGCATGCGGTCAATTCTGTCAGTTTCGATCTCAAGCCCGGCGAGCTTTTAGGCGTTGTCGGCGAAAGCGGATCGGGCAAGTCTGTCACCATGATGTCGCTGATCGGGCTTTTGCCCTCACCACCTGCCGAGGTGCAAAACGGCCAGGTGCTGTTCGGCGGGCAGGACATTCTGAAAGCCGATGACCAGACGCTGCGGGCGATCCGCGGCGCGCGAATCGGTTTCGTGTTCCAGGATCCGATGACCTCGCTGAACCCGGTTTTCACTGTGGGGTTCCAGTTGATGGAGCCGCTCAGAAAGCACATGGGGATGAACAAGCGCAACGCCCGCAAGCGGGCGCAGGAGTTGCTGGAACTGGTCGGTATCCCCGACGCGGGCCAGAGGCTGCGCGACTACCCGCACCAGTTTTCCGGCGGCATGCGGCAGCGGGTGATGATCGCCATCGCGCTTGCCTGCGATCCGCAGGTGCTGATCGCGGATGAACCAACGACGGCGCTCGACGTGACTATCCAGGCGCAGATTCTGGAACTGGTGAAAGATCTGCGCCGCAAGCTGGGCATGGCGATCGTCTGGATCACGCACGACCTGGGCGTGATCGCTGGCATCGCCGACCGGGTGATCGTGATGTATGGCGGCCAGATCGTCGAGCACGCGCCGGTGCGCGAGCTGTTCGCCAATCCGCAGCACCCCTATACCCGGGCGCTGCTGGAAACCATCCCCAAGGTGCATGGCGAACGCGACGAACGGTTGCGGGTGATCCAGGGCCAGCCGCCGATGCTGGGGGCGGAACCCGCCGCCTGCCCGTTCCGCGCCCGCTGCACGCATCGGCTAGGGCGCTGCGACCGCGAGAACCCGGTCCGTGTCCCGGTCGGCCCCGACCACGATGCGGCCTGTTTCTGGGACGCCGGCACCGGAGGCGCGCGCGATGTTTGACGCCCCCGCCGACCGCAAGACCCTGGTCGAGGTCCGCGACCTCAAGATGCATTTCCCGATCTATGCGGGCCTGCTGCGCCGCCATGTTGGCGACGTCAAGGCGGTCGATGGCGTCAGCTTTGACATTTTCGATGGCGAAACGCTGGGGCTGGTCGGCGAGAGCGGCTGCGGCAAGTCGACCTGCGGCCGCGCGGTGCTGCGGCTATACGACATCACCGCCGGCACCATCCGCATCGAGGGCGAGGACATCTCGACCATGGGCCAGGAGACGCTACGCAAGAAGCGGCCGACCATGCAGATGGTGTTCCAGGATCCGCAGGCCAGCCTCAACCCGCGCATGACATTGGCCGGCATCATCGGCGAGCCGCTGGACGAGCATACGGGCCTCAAGGGCTCTGCCCGCCGCGACCGGATCTACGAACTTATGGATGCGGTCGGCCTGAACCGCGACTTTGCCAACCGCTACCCGCATGAGTTTTCCGGCGGCCAGCGCCAGCGCATCGGTATTGCCCGGGCCCTGGCGCTGCACCCCAAGTTCATCGTCTGCGACGAACCGATCGCGGCGCTCGACGTGTCGATCCAGGCCCAGGTGGTGAACCTGCTGGAAGACCTGCAAGACAAGTTCGGGCTTACATATCTGTTCATCAGCCACGATCTTTCCATGGTGCGCCACATCGCCGACCGGGTGGCGGTGATGTATCTGGGCAAGGTGGTCGAGGTCGCCGCGCGCGAGGGGCTTTATGCCGACCCCAAACACCCCTACACGCAGGCGCTGCTCTCTGCCGTGCCGGAACCCGACCCGGTGCTGCACGACACCGCCGAGCGGGTGATCCTGACCGGCGACGTGCCCAGCCCCTCAAACCCGCCGCAGGGCTGCAATTTCTGCACCCGCTGCCCGCAGGTCTTCGATATCTGCCGCCTGAAAGACCCGCAATCCAGAGAGATCGAACCCGGGCGCCATGTCGCCTGCCATCTTCACAACGAACCCCAAGCCGCGGGGGAAACCGCGGCGTGACGAGGCAACGAGCGAATACAACAAGGAGTACTTCAATGAGACTGAAAACAGCACTCATGGGGGCGGCAGCCGCCCTCGCGCTGGCGCCATTGGCGGCGGTCGCGCAGGAACGCGGCCGCGACGGCGAGGTCAAGATCATCTACTGGCAAGCGCCCTCGATTTTGAACCCGTTCCTGTCGGGCGGCACCAAGGACATCGACGCCTCGAACATGGTGATCGAACCGCTTGCCCGCTTCGACCAAGGCGGCAACCTGATCCCTTGGCTGGTGACCGAGGTCCCGACGGTCGGCAATGGCGGCGTCAGCGAAGATCTCAAGTCGATCACCTGGAACATCACGCCGGGCATCATGTGGTCCGACGGCACACCCTTCACCTCGGCGGACGTCAAGTTCACCTATGACTACTGCACTCACCCCGAGGGCGGCTGTGCACAGTTGACCAAATTCGAAGGCGTAACCAGCGTCGACACTCCCGACGAGCACACAGTCGTAGTGAATTTCGAAGCCGCAACGCCGAACCCATACGGTCCCTTCGTTGGCCTTGAAAGCCCGATCATCCAAGCGGCCCAGTTCGAAAACTGCATAGGCGCCAAAGCGCCCGGCTGCACCGACGCCAACTTTGGCCCGATCGGCACCGGCGCGTTCAAGGTGGTGGAATTCCGTCCCAACGATGTGATCGTTTACGAGGCAAACGAGAACTACCGCGAAGACGGCAAGCCGGCCTTCGCCAAAGTGACCTTCAAGGGCGGCGGCGACGCCACCGCAGCGGGACGCGCGGTGATGGAAACCGGCGAGTTCGACTACGCATGGAACCTGCAGCTGGCACCCGACGTCATCGCCAACATGGAATTGGGCGGCAAGGGCACTCCGATTGCCGGCTTCGGCCCGCTTGTCGAGCGCATCATGCTGAACCAGACCAACCCCGACCCGGCGCTGGGCGCGGACGAGCGTTCCGTGGTGCGTCCGCACCCGTTCCTCGGCGATCCGGCGGTTTACAAGGCGATGTCGATGGCCATCGACCGGACGCTTCTGGTCGAGGTCGGATATGGCAAGGCCGGCAAGGTGACCTGCAACTGGGTGCCCGCGCCGGACATCTTCAACTCCACCTCGATGGACTGCTCTACCCAGGACATCGCCGGCGCAAACGCGCTGCTTGACGCGGCCGGGTATATGGATACCGATGGCGACGGCATCCGCGAGGCGGACGGCAAGCCGATGAAGCTGCTTTACCAGACCTCGACCAACGCCGTGCGTCAGGACTTCCAGGCCTTGATCAAGTCGTGGTGGGCCGAGATCGGCATCGATTCCGAACTACGCAACATCAGCGCGTCGGTGTTCTTCGGCGGTGACCCGGGCTCTCCCGACACCTTCCAGAAGTTCTATGCCGATGTGGAAATGTACGCCAACAACTTCTCGGGCACCGATCCGCAAAGCTATCTGGGCAACGGCCTGTGCGACAAGGCACCAAGCCCGGACAGCCAGTGGCAGGGCGAGAACATCAGCCGCTTTTGCATGCCGGAATATGACGCGCTGCATGCTCAGCTGACCACCACGGCCGACATTGAAGAGCGCGGTCGCATCGGGCGTGAGCTGAACGACATGCTGGTGCAAAACGGCGGCATGATCCCGCTGGTGCACCGCGGCCGGATCTCGGCGCATGCCAACACGTTGGGCGGCGTTGTCCTGAACGTGTGGGACAGCGAGTTGTGGAACGTGGCCGACTGGTACCGGATCAAGTGATCCAGGCCCGGGGGAAGGTGCGCAGATAGCGCACCCTACCTCGCGGCGATTTAGCCAAAGGCGGGGTGCGTAAGTCTCGCGCGCCCCGCAAACTCAAAAAGACCTGAACCGAGGCGTCCATGCTGAACTACACGATCCGGCGGCTGATCATAGCAGTCCCGACGCTTTTGTTCATCGCTCTGACGATATTCCTGCTGCTGGAGCTGGCGCCGGGCGATCCGGTGGCCAACCAGCCGCTGACCATCCCGCCCGAGGTGCGCGAACTGATGCGCAAGGCGCTCGGATTGGGTGAGCCGATGCATATCCGGTTCTGGAAATGGCTGGTGCAGTTCTTCTGGATCGAGCCGCAGGTATTCATCGACTGGCTGACCACGACAAGCAGCCTGGCCCCGATATTGCCAGATACCGATTTCTTCATCGCCTGCGGCAACAACACGGCAGCCGAATGTGACCCGCGCATCCTTTCGTGGCAGTTCCGCAGCCCGGTCATGGACATCGTGCTGCAGCGCATCCCGCAAACGCTGTGGGTCGTCGGTACCGCCTATCTGGTCGCCATCGTCATCGCCATCCCCGTGGGCGTCTACTCTGCCTACCGGCAATACTCTTGGTTCGACAATGCCGGGACCTTTGTCACCATGGTTGGCTTTTCCGTGCCGCCGTTCTTTTCCGGCGTGCTGGTCATCGTGATCTTCTCGGTCCAGCTCAACTGGTTCCCCTCGATCTACGACACCATGCACGAGGTCAACAACTGGGACAGTTTCATGTTCCAGATCAAGCAGATGACAATGCCGGTCATGGTGCTGGCCCTACAGATCACGTCCCAGATCAGCCGCTTCATGCGCGCCTCGATGCTGGACAACCTGAACCTCGACTACGTGCGCACCGCCCGCGCCAAGGGCATGACCGAGAACGTGGTGATCCTGGCCCATGTGCTGCGCAATTCGATGATCCCGGTGGTCACCGTCATCGCGCTGGGCATCCCACAGATCTTTGGCGGCGCCATCATCACCGAGCAGGTGTTCAAGGTGAACGGTATCGGCGAGATGTTGATCCGCGCGATTGAGGCCAACGACATTCCCACGGTGCAGACGCTGACCTTCATCTTTGCGGTGCTGATCGTGATTTTCAATCTGGTTGCCGACATCCTCTATGGCATCCTCGACCCGCGGATCCGCTATGACTGACGCCACACAACTCGACCCGGCCAACGAGTACAAACCGCCGCGCAACCAGTGGCTGGACGTCTGGGACCAGTTCAAGAAGCACCGCGGCGCGCTGATCGGCGCCATCGTCTTTCTGTTCATCGTGCTCGGCGTGTTCCTCGGGCCGCTGATCTGGGCACATGATGCCCAGTTCGTGCCACCGGTGGTCGATATGATCAAGCTGCGCGACACCCGCCCGATCTACACCGTGCTGTGGGAGAGCGGCGCCAAGGTAAGCTGGGCGCATCCGCTGGGCACCGACAACCTGGCCCGCGACTATCTTGCGCGGATGATGGCCGGTGGCCAGGTGTCGATCACCGTCGGTCTAGCGGCAATGACGCTGTCGCTGCTGCTGGGCACGCTGATCGGTGTGCTGGCAGGTTATTTCAAACGCCTCGACGGGCCCCTGATGCGGCTGACCGATCTGTTCCTCGCGCTGCCGCTTCTGCCGCTGCTGCTGGTGGCGGTGCTGCTCTTCAGAGAACTTCTGGCAGGCGCGCTCGGCCCCGAAGGCGGGGTCTTTGTGCTGATTGTGTCGCTGGTGGGCATCACAAGCTGGATGCAGACGGCGCGGATCGTGCGCGGCGACGTGCTGGCGCTGAAGGAGCGCGAGTTCGTCATCGCCGCGCGCTCGATGGGCACGCCCAGCCGCCGCATCGTGCTGCGTCATATCCTGCCCAACGTGCTGTCGCCGATCATGGTCTCGGC
This sequence comes from Paracoccaceae bacterium, assembly GCA_024226455.1. Classification (GTDB taxonomy): domain Bacteria; phylum Pseudomonadota; class Alphaproteobacteria; order Rhodobacterales; family Rhodobacteraceae; genus JAAELR01. Next base: position 1,893 of record JAAELR010000249.1, on the reverse strand, counting down.
CACGCTGGGCATCGCCACGGCGATCATCACCGAGAGCGCGCTATCCTTTCTCGGCTTCGGCTTTCCGCCCGATTTCCCCACCTGGGGGCGGCTGCTGTTCGACGCGGTCGACCGCATGACGCTCTACCCGGAGCGCGTCATCTGGCCGGGGCTGGCGATCTCGATCACCGTGCTTTCGGTCAACTATATCGGCGACGGGCTGCGCGACGCGCTCGACCCGCGGATCCGCGGGCGATAGGCCAAAATCCAGCGGCCTGCGATCATTCGGTGAGAAATCGCGGGCGGCTGAAGAAAAGAGGGAATCTCCCCACCTCTCCAACTGCGCAGGCAAGTTGTTCCAAGGTGCCCCGACCGCCGGAACGGCTGCCTGCGTTCGCCCCAGAGCACCGGAACAACGTTCCCCGTGACCGCCCTTCAGAGCCGTTTCATTTCCTTGAATACCGCCTAGATCGCCTGCAAAGGGAAAATACTCCCGCGCAAGTGAAGGACGGCCCCATGTTCGAGACTTTCGGTTTCCAGACCCTCACCGCCTCGCAAGCCACCATCTGGTTCGGCATGGCTTTGGGGCTGGCCTTTGGCGCGCTGGCCCAGGTCACCCGGTTCTGCCTGCGCCGCGGCCTGGTGGGCCAGGCCAGCGAACGTCGCCCGGCGCTGGCCGTCTGGCTGACCGCGCTGGCCGCCGCTACGCTGGGCACCCAGGCCGCCATCGCAGCAGGCTGGGTCGATTTCGCCGGCCATCGCTTTCAGGCCACCGATCTGCCGGTGCTGGCCATTCTTGCCGGAGGCGCGATGTTCGGCGTTGGCATGGTGCTGACCCGCGGCTGTGCCAGCCGCCTGACCGTGCTCTTGGCCAGCGGCAACCTGCGCGCCGGTCTGGTGCTCTTGATCTTCGCCGTCACCGCGCATGCCACGCTCAAGGGCGTGCTGGCCCCGCTGCGCACGGCGCTCGCCGCCCCCACGCTGACGCTCGACAGTGCTACCCTTCCCGGCCAGCCACTGGTCTGGGCCGGGCTGATCGCCGCCGCCGCGGCCCTCGCCGCCCACCGCTCCGGCGCCCGCCCCTCGCATCTCGGTCTGGCCCTGCTGCTGGGCCTGCTGGTCCCCGCCGGCTGGGCCGGTACCGGCTTTGTGCTCTATGACGATTTCGACCCCGTCGCCCTGCAATCGCTCAGCTTCACCGGCCCCGCCGCCGACGCGCTGTTCTGGACCGTCGCCGCCACCGCCCTGCCCGCCAATTTCGGCACCGGCCTGATCGGCGGCACGCTGGCCGGCGCCCTCGCCCTGGCGCAGCTGCGGCGCGAGTTCCAATGGCAAAGCTTCGACAGCCCCGCCCAGACCGGCCGTTACGCGGCAGGCGCGGTGCTGATGGGTACGGGCGGCGTGCTGGCGGGCGGCTGCACCGTGGGCGCCGGGCTGGCCGGCATCCCCAGCTTCGGGCTGGCCGCCCTGCTGGCTCTGGCTGCCATCGCCGCCGGGGCGCTGGCAGCCGACCACGCCCTGCAGGCCAGCCCCGCGGCGCCAGCGATCCCCGCCGAATGAGGCCAGGCACAAGAATAGAGCGTGCGCCGTCAGGCGCACTCATTCTGATAGCGTTTTATTTCAAGTATCTGCGCAAGCAAGCGGCCAGGATTTCCCGTGACCGCAACAACGAAGTACCGGGGCATCGGCCCCGGCGCTGGCGGTCTCAAAGCTCAGGCGTTGGCCGGCGTCAGGTCTCGGCGGCCATGTCCTGCCCGCAGCACATCGGTGACTTGTAATTACTCACCCCCCCTTTGTGGTTTTGGGTCAGGCCAGGGTGGTTTTGATGGTTTCCCATGAGGATTGGCCGCGTAGCTTGGCGGTGTCGGCGACGGATCTCACGGCGCAGTCGCCCTGGGCGGCCCACATGGATCG
>JAAELR010000248.1 GCA_024226455.1 Paracoccaceae bacterium | reverse complement strand
GGTCGAGGCAGAGACCTCCAGTAACCCGTCCAGCTCTTCCACGGGAAACAGATCGTCCGGCCCCGGCTCCTCCTCCGGCGATCCGCTCGTCGCGCCTTGCCGCCGCGCAATCCTCGAAGGTCAGACCCGGGGCATCGGGCGGCTGTGCCAGTTTGCGCAACCCCCGCACCGGGCGCAGGTCGGCAATTGCCGTGCCGTCCAGCCGCAGATCGTGGATATTGGTCAGCCCGGTCAGGGCAGAGAGATCCTGAACCCGGGTTCGGTTCAGCCCCAACCAGAGCAGCGCTGTCAACCCGGCCAGCGGCGTCAGGTCGCTGATGTCGGTGTTGTCGAGGTTAAGGATTTGCAGCCCGGTCAGTTCGGCGATGCCGGGCGGCAGGACCTGCAGCGCGTAGGTCTCTTCGCGGTCGAAGCGCAACTCCGTCGCACCCCTGGCCTTCGCCTCGGCGATCCGTTTTTCTGCCGCCTCATATGCCCGCTGCGCGTCGCTCATCGCCTGTCCTCCGGTGGGCAGCATGCGCCCGGATGGCGGCATCTGCAACCGGCGCGCGTGCCCGACGCAAGTCCGACCAAAGTCCGACGCTTTTCCGACCGGCGTTTCGGCGGGCTGCGCCGCGCCGCAAGCGGCGCCCGGGCCCGGGGTGCCTAAAGATCGAATGTGGCGAATACCGGCGCATGGTCGCTGGGCTTGTCCCAGCCCCGCGCCCGGCGCAGAACGTGTGAGCCATGCCCGGCCCCGGCGATATCGCCCGTGGCCCACACATGATCCAGCCGCCGGCCCTTGTCGGCCGCCGCCCAGTCGCGCGCCCGGTAGCTCCACCAGCTATATAGCGGCCCCTTGGGGATGTCGGCCCGGGTGACATCGACCCAGCCGCCCGCATCCTGCATCCGGGCCAGGTGCTCTACCTCGACCGGCGTGTGGCTGACCACCTTCAAGAGCTGCTTGTGCGACCAGACGTCATCGGGGCGCGGGGCGATGTTGAAATCGCCTACTATGATTGTTTTTGCAGGATTTTTTGCGTGCCAGTAGTCGCGCATTTCGGTCAGATAGTCGAGCTTTTGGCCGAATTTCTCGTTCACCTCGCGGTCGGGCACATCACCGCCGGCGGGGATGTAGAAGTTGTGCAGCTCGACCCCGTTTTCCAGCCGCGCCGCCACGTGGCGGGCCTGTCCCAGCCCGGCAAAATCGTGGTCGCCGATATCCTCGATGGGCAGCTTCGACAGGATCGCGACGCCGTTATAGCCCTTTTGCCCGCGTGCGGCCATGTAGCGGTAGCCCAGCGCCGCGAAGCCTGCGGTGGGGATCTTGTCGGCCGGCGACTTGCATTCCTGCAGGCACAGGATATCGGGCGCTTCTTCTTGCAGCAATTTCAACACGATAGGTTCGCGCAGGCGGACCGAGTTGATGTTCCAGGTGGCGATGGTGAATGGCATGGTCCGGGCTCCGCTGTGATGCAGCTTCTGTCTATCGCCCACCCCGGGCGGCCTCAACCGCATTGCACCGCGTGTCACCGCTACATCATTCCCCGGAGAACGGGATGTGGGAAGGGCAACCCGTTTGACACAGGTTCCATAAATGCCTGACAATGGCAGAAAAATGAGGCGGGCGTAGTGACTACTCAAGCAGAGGCCGAATGCCGGCATGGCAACTGGGCATTCGATGAAACTTTCCGACACCAATACGTCATTCTTCCCGCGGACCAAAGGGGGCCAAAGGACTGGAAATCCCGCAAATTTGGCGACTGGCGGCTATGTCACTGTCCCGATCTGCCGGTTTGCACGCTGACGCTGTCTGACCGATCGACGGCCGGTGTCGTTTTGGGCCATGCCATCGACCCGGAAGGGATGATGCTGGATGCCAAACACATACTGCCGGTCAACGCGCGTGACCCCGAGGCGATGCAGAAGGCCGAAGACTATCTTGCGCAGCTGGCCGGACGATATGTGATCCTGCTGACGGTGGGAAAGACGGCCCGCGTCTACCCCGACCCGGTGTGCGGGATGGGCCCGGTCTACAACCCCGTCACTCGGCGGGTCGGCACCTCGACACTGCTTGTGCTCGACCGAGAGGTTAGGGACAACCCGGACGTGCCGGCGGCGGATGTTGCTGAAGGCGGGGCGCGCTATCTTTTTGGTCATACCGCCGATGCCGACACGCGGCGGGCGCGTTCGAACCACTATCTGGATCTGGACGATTTCACCGAACACCGCCACTGGCCGAAAGAAGACATGTGCTTTGAAAGCACAATCAGCGAATTCGGGGATATAAAGGCAGAGATCACCGAAAGGTTGGGGCGCAACATCGGTGCCCTGTCCGGCCGGTATCCCACTGCGCTGCCGATTACCGGTGGAATGGACAGCCGGTTGTTGTTCGCCGCGGCGCAGGACTGCCTGAACCAGATCAACCAGTTCTACGTATACCACACCAACTGGGCCAACTCGATTGACACCGAAATCGCGCTGGAGATCGCGTGGGCAACCTGCCTGCCGCTGCGGGTGATTTCGGCAGAGGCCCAGCCGGTCCAACGCACCTTCAAACCTTGGCAAATGCGCCACCTGATAGCCAAGTCGCGCCTGCGAGGCGGGTTGGAGCCCCTTGCCATCGACAGGGGCAGTATCCGGGCGGTGGCACTGATCCCGCAAGACCACCTTCTGCTTCGCGGCAACGTGGCCGAAATGACGCGTGCGCTACGCTGGCATCCTTCCGTCTTTGACGATCCCGACAATACGGTATTCGGGCTCGACAGGGTCGATATACGCAAGGAGACCGCCAAGCGGTACGACTTCTGGACCTCCTGCTATCACGACTGGAAAGTAACGCTTCCTCAACAGGCGCTGCCACGGATCTACGATTTCCTGCATATGGAATTGTGGCTGCCGCATACGCACAGTCTCGGCTATATCCGCGAGGGTTTGCATTTCATGATCAACCCGTTCAACGACCGGCGCCTGATTCACCTGACGTCCATGGTACCGCCAGCGGTCCGTAAGCGGGGAACGCTGGTCAATGATATCGTCGCCGCGAGAGTTCCGGAGATCTCTGATATCCATTACAGGCAAGATCGTGTGCGCGCAGCAAACAAAGCCAAAGCGGCGGTTTCGGAGTAGGCGGTACCGTCAGAGCGAAACCGATCTGATCGGGCTCACCTATTCGCTTTGCGACCGAGGAAGTGTTTGCTTTTGCAAACGCGTTCGGGCGGGAAGTTGAAAACAATTGGATTGGGATCGCTACAGGGCCACAATTGCCCGCCGCTCTGTGGTGTCCTCGGAAAAAAAAGGGCCGAGCAATGGCTCGGCCCAGTCCAACAGGGAGGTGCATGTCATGACCCGGACATGCGCGGGTACGGGCAAGACCATATTCAAATCCGACAATGTCTCTTTGATCCAGATCAGGAAAGTCTGGAATACCTTACGCCACCAGCCGGTAACCGCCGGATTCGGTAACAAGCAGGCGGGCATTTGACGGATCGGGCTCGATCTTCTGGCGCAGCCGGTAAATGTGCGTCTCCAGCGTATGGGTCGTCACCCCGGCATTGTAACCCCAAACCTCGTGCAAAAGCACGTCGCGGGCCACGACGCCGTCGGTGGCGCGGTAGAGGAATTTCAGGATGTTGGTTTCCTTCTCGGTCAGCCGGATCTTGCGCTCGTCCCCGGTGATCAGCATCTTCATTGCCGGTTTGAACGTATAGGGCCCAAGCTGGAAAACCGCGTCCTCCGACTGCTCGTGCTGGCGCAGCTGGGCCCGGATACGGGCCAGCAGCACCGGAAACTTGAACGGCTTGGTCACATAGTCGTTCGCCCCGGCGTCCAGCCCCAGGATTGTGTCGCTGTCGCTGTCATGGCCGGTCAGCATCAGCACAGGGCATTTGACCCCCTGCTTGCGCATCAACCGGCACAGCTCTCGCCCGTCCGTGTCGGGCAGGCCAACATCCAGTATCACCAGCTCGAACAGCCCCTCCCTGACCTTGTTCATCGCGTCGTGGCCGTCCACGGCCTCGAACACATCGAAATCCTCGGTCATCACCAGCTGTTCGCTCAGCGCCTCGCGCAGGTCGTCATCGTCATCGACCAGCAGGATCTTCTTGGGGTTCGACATTCGCCTTGTCTCCTTGTTGTCCTGCCAGAGATTTGTGCCCGCACGGGCGCACGGCAAGACATGCTGCAATCATTTCACGCGCTCGTGTCGACAGCTGCGCAAATGTTTCATATCCCGGGGGTCAGGTTACAACTGCCATGGCTCGCCGATGCCCCTGACGCCCACCATTGTCGAAACCCTCGCCCGCGCCCGCGCCGATCTGCGCATGGGGCTGCCGGTTGTGCTGACCGGCGAGCATGGCCGCGCCGTCGCCGCAGCGGCAGAGACGCTGGGCGCCGAGAGGCTGGCGGATATGCGCGTGCTGGGGGCTCCGGTTCTGGCGATCACCGCACGCCGCGCCGAAACCCTGAAAGCACGCGCCTATGACGGTGATCTGGCGCGCGTCGCCCTGCCGCCCGACGCCGATATCGCCTGGGTCGCCAACATGGCCGATCCCGCCGACGATCTTTCGATGCCGCTGAAAGGCCCGCATCACGCCCTGCGCGGCGGCGACGCCGGCCTGCACCGCGCCGCGATCCGGCTGGCGAAATCCGCCCGCCTGCTGCCCGCCATGCTGCTGGTTGGCCTGCCCGAGGGTTCAGCCATGCCCGGCCTGACCGAGATCGACATCGCCACCGCGGCGCCGGAACTTGACGCGCTCAGCCCGCTGCACGGCATCATCAGCGCCCGGGTGCCGTTGCAGGTCTCCGAGGCCGGGCGCCTGCACGTGTTCCGCCCCGAGGACGGCGCAGAAGAGCATTATGCCGTCGAAATAGGTCAACCGGATCGTGGCGCACCGGTTCTGGCGCGGCTGCATTCGGCCTGTTTCACCGGCGACCTGCTGGGCTCTCTGAAATGCGACTGTGGCCCGCAACTGCGCGCCGCGCTGGGCGCCATGGGCGACGCGGGCGCCGGCGTGCTGCTCTATCTCAGCCAGGAGGGCCGCGGCATCGGTCTGGCCAACAAGATGCGCGCCTACAGCCTGCAGGACCAGGGATTTGACACGGTCGAGGCCAATCACCGTCTGGGTTTCGAGGATGACGAACGCGATTTCCGCATCGGTGCAGAGATTTTGCGGGCCATGGGGTTCTCTGCCGTGCGCCTGCTGACCAACAACCCCGCCAAAGTCGAAATGCTGCGCGCCCACGGGCTGCAGGTCACCCGGCGGGTGCCGCTCAAGGCCGGGCTCAATCCGCTCAACGCCGGATATCTCGACACCAAGGCGAAGAAATCGGGCCACATATTATAGGCCTTGCGCTCACATCCTGCGGCGCCGATCTCGACAACCGCGCCGCAACAGGGTAGCGATCTGTCCAACGAACCCGGCAACAAAGGCGGCGCTACCAGTGACGATCCTCCGCAGTATTACGCTCATTGTGGCGCTGGTCGTTGTGGCCGGCTGCCAGACCACGACCTCATCGACCAAGGGACCGGTCCTGCAGACCCCGATCGAGGTGCAGCAATCCGAGATCGCCGATCTGACCGCGGGCCTCTTGGCGCTCGGACCCGACATCGATCCCGAAGAGGCCGCCCGTGCGGCGCGCATCTCGGTGCAATACCCGCTGAAGCTCAAACAGGAATGGAACGTCACCGACCGGGCGCTGTTGCACAACACCAAGGTCAACATGGGTCTGCGGCCGATGGGGCTGTGCTATCAATGGGCCGACGCGCTGGAGGCCCGGCTCAGGCAGGAGAACTTCAAGACCCTGTATCTGCACCGCGCCATCGCCAACTCAAACAACATCCGGCTGGAGCACAGCACGGTCATCGCAAGCGCTTTGGGGCAGGACCTCTCCCAGGGCATGGTGCTTGACCCCTGGCGGCTCAGCGGCACCCTGTTCTGGAGCAAGACGCTGGAAGATACGAGATACAAATGGGTGGCGCGTCGTATAGTGATGGAACAGAAAGCCAAGCGCCGTGAGAGCAGGGGCAGCACCTGAGCTACCGGGCGCCTTGCTGGCCCGCCTCTCAGCGAAAAGGGCCCGTCAGGGACCGATGAGCGCCCCTCTCGGCGGGCCCGGCCAATGAAACCGCCCGACCTCATCCTCACCCCGCGCGGCCTGCGCTGCCCCGGGCGGATTCTACCCTGCGCCATCGGTCGCAGCGGGCTTTGCGGCGACAAACGCGAAGGCGATGGTGCCACACCATGCGGCACCCACACGATCACCGGCTGTCTCTACCGCCCCGACCGGCTGCCCGCCCCGGGCCCCTGGGCGGTCGCGACGCGCCCCGGCGATCTGTGGTCCGACGATGCCGCCCGGCCCGACTACAACAGCCTGGTGCGAACGCCCCATACCGGCAGCCACGAAAACCTGCGCCGCCCCGATCCGCTCTACGACATCGTCCTGCTGACAGACTGGAACCTGTGCCCCGCAACCCCGGGCCGCGGCTCAGCCATCTTCGTGCACCAATGGCGAAAACCCCGACACCCGACCGAAGGCTGCATCGCCATGCGCCGCGATCACCTCATCTGGCTCGCCGCCCGCGCCGCCCCGGGCACCCGCCTGATAATTCCGCAGGTTCCCTCACTCGGCTGAACACATCTGCGCCCAAGTTACGGCCCACGGAGACGGTTCAGCCATAGACCCGCTCACCGAAAATCGCCGACCCGACCCGCACGCTCGTCGCCCCCTGGGCGATGGCCCGCTCGAAATCCCCGCTCATTCCCATCGACAGCCCGGCCAGCCCGTTGCGGGCCGCGATCTTGGCCAGCAAAGCGAAATGCAGCGACGGCTCTTCGTCCAGCGGCGGAATGCACATCAGCCCCACCACCGGCAGCCCCAGCTCGCGGCATTCGGCGATGAAACCGTCAGCGTCGCCGGGCATCACACCGGCTTTCTGCGGTTCCTGCCCCGTGTTGACCTGCACATAGAGCTTCGGACAAGGCCCCAGCTCTCCCATCAGCCGCGCCAGGGTGCGCGCCAGTTTCGGTCGGTCCAGCGTCTCGATCGCATCGAAAAGCTGCATCGCCTGACGCACCTTGTTGGTCTGCAGCGGCCCGATCAGATGCAGCTTGACCCCGTCGAAACGCTGGCGCAGGGCTGGCCACTTGCCGGCGGCCTCCTGCACCTTGTTCTCGCCAAAAAGCCGGTGCCCCTCTTGCAGCACGGCCTCGACCCGCCCGACAGGCTGCACCTTGCTGACCGCGATCAGCCGGGTGCTGCCCGGCTCGCGCCCTGTGCGGGCCTCTTCGGCATGGATGCGTTCGACGATATCCGCCAGCGCCATAGCTCGCCCCTCAGTTGCCCGGGGCGTATTCGCCGCCCAGCTCTTCCAGCATCTCGGTCAGTTCGCTTTCATAACGCCGCCAGGCCTGCATCGACGAGGAATAGATCGGCTGGCGTACCTGGTGCACGCTGAGCGTATCCACCCGGCGCTTGTTTTCGTAGAAACTGAGACATTGTTCCTCCCACTCCAGCCCGCAAGCCGCAATCAGCTTGCGCGCCTCGGTCTCGGGGTCGGCGATCAGGTCTTCATACTGGATCTCATGAAACCACCCAGGCATTTTCTTGCGCCAGAAGTCGATGATTTCCTCGAACAGCCGATAATACCGCGCCAGATCGCGCAGGTTGTAGCTTTGCAGGTGTTTGCCAGGCGCAAACACGTTCTTGTACATCGAGACCAGATTATCACGCGGGTCGCGCTTGGTCACAATGAATCGAGCATTGGGTAATGAAGCGCGGATGGGTCCCATCATAGAGTAGCTCTGTACGCTCTTGTCCGTGACCCGATCCGAAGAGCCAAACCTGGAACCCATCCGCTTTTCAACGTCCAGTCCGGCCTGAACGATCATCTCATGGTCAAGATCGTTCCATGATCTTGCCCTGCCTTGAGGATCAAACAGAAGCCCACCCCAGGCCCGCCGCGCAAATCCCAACTCTCCGCCGCCGGTAACCGCCGAATGGCTACTGACTATCTGCTCGACGAGTGTGGTACCAGAGCGCGGAAGGCCGGTAACGAATATGGGCGCATAGCTCGAACAGCCTTTCGGGTCGGTTGCGGTGAAATCCACTTTCTCCATCGTGCTTATCAGATCCCGAGACTGGGCCTTGAGTCTATCAAAGTTGAACGGGAAGCTTTGCCGCATCAGGTCATTGGCGGGTTTCAGATAGGCAAATACGCGATCATACTGCCCGGTATCTTCCATCGCCTTGGCCAATGCGAAACCAAAGTTAATTCTGGAACTGTCGGAAATATCCGTACCAGATATTGCGACCTCCATTTGCTCAATGAGGGGATCATCGGCGCTCAACTTCTCCGAGACCAGAAAAGTCTGGTATAGCCCGCCGGAATTCGGCGAAATCCCGATAGCTCGACGATAGGCTTTCCGTGCGTCATCGAACTGACCTATTTTCTGAAAGAGCAGCGCCCGGGCAAACAAAACCTCTGGATGGTCGGGCGAAATCCCCGCAGCCCTGTCCAGCAGCTCCATCGCCTCGCTTTCCCTGTCAAGCGTAGACAACGCTCTTGCGATCCAGACCAGACAGGTAACCTCATCCGCACCCAGTTCCCGGGCTTTGGTAAGAACCTCAAGAGATTCCTCCGAGCGGCTCTCGCCAATCAGTTGTTGACCGAGTTGGACCAGCAATTTCGTGTTTCGCGGTTCATGTTCCAACGCTTTGCGGAAAATGATCGCCGCTCTGCGGCCATCCTGGTTGCGCCCGTACGCGATGCCCAGCAGGTCCATCGCCATCACCATCTCCGGTGCGAGGTTCAGTGCCAGCTTCAACTCATCGATGGCCTCAACGAATCTCTCCTGTTCGATGAGGAATTGCCCGAAATTGCTTCGGGTTTCAGCGTAATTCGGATCCAGCTTCTGTGCGGCACGAAAGTTCTTTTCGGCATTCTTCGGCTCGCCGATCGCTGCCTGCGCGTTCGCAAGTATATCAGCGACAATAGCGACATTCGGAAATTGCCGACGCAGTTTCCGGGCGTATATCGCAGCCTCGGCAAACCGCCCTGACTGCACCAGGCCGATAGCCCTTTTCACGTCGCCTGCCGGGACTCCCCCCAAAGGGGTTGCGGTTATCTTTCGGGAACCCCGGAAACGGCTCTGAAGTTGCATCAGCAGCTTACGGTCCAGGCGTGCCTTTTTTACCTTGGCCAGAAATTCCCGTTCCTGCGCCGGATCACCCAGGTCCGCCACGCTGCGCCCGAACAACTTCCAGATCGCCGGTTCCCGAGGGTGGATCGTGGCTGCGCGGTCAAGATGGCGGATTGCAGCCGCCAGTTGCTTTTGCTTGAAATAGACCTGCCCCAGCTGAAAATGCGCAGGCGCATTGGAACCGTCTATTTTCAGAATACTCTCATAGCCGCCAATAGCTTTTTGAAGGTCACCGGCGATCTCTGCCGCGCGTGCCTTTTTGAAGATCACAGGTATCTGGGATTTGTCGAGCGGAAGCATGCGGTCTTCAAGTCCAAAGGGCCGGCAGCCAGATCACGCGCCGGACGGGTGCCAAAGTCGGGGCACAGATACATCGCGGCACCAGAAAGAGAAAGAGCGGGCACAAGGCCCGCTCTTCCAAAATCCAAATCCCGAAGGATCAGAAGGACATCGCAACACCCAGCGACCAGGTGTCGGCCTCTGCAGTTGCGCCTGCCACAAACGGGTTCTGTACCGAGCTGTGACCGTAGCCGGCCTGAACAACTGCACCGCCACCCAGATCGTAGTTGGCAGCAAGGCCGAAACCTTCGGCATCGGCGCAGCCCGCGCAAGTGGTTTGCGAGTACACACCGTAGTTCGCACTAACGGTCAGCGCGTCCATGGTGTAGCCAACGCCAATGCCCCAATGGCTGTCATACGTGTTGGCCGCGAAACCACCGATGCCGGAGTCATCGCGAACGATGCTTCCACCGAAATCGGAGTAGTTCAGGATGGCGCGAAAGCCGTTCGAGAACGTCGCATCAAGGCTGACACCAACGATTTCAAGCACCGCGTTCTTCTGGTAGCCAAGGCCAACACCTAAGGTCACAGCGCCCAACTCAGTCGAGTACTTACCACCGACACCGAAGACCGGATCACCGGTGGCGGCGGTGGAGTCGTCAAGCTCGACCGACACGGCAAACGAGAAGTCTCCGAAAGTGTGGTCGTAACGTGCAATCTGCCCGTCATAAGTCCCATCGGCACCGCTGTTACCACTAAAGCCAGCATGGGTGGTATGATCGTCGGTAAGCGCCGAACCGATGCCGACTTCTTGCATCGCCCAGTCGAACGCACCGTCGGTGTCGCCCAGGGTAATGGTGCCGAAGCTACCCGACATCCAGACAGAGTGCTCTTCTGTGCCTGAACCGCGCCCGGTGTGGCCGATCGGATCTCCACCTTCGCAGAAGGTGAACGTGCCGCCGAAAGTGCCGTCACCGTCGATGTCAATACCGGCTGGCTCCGTAGCCGTCGCAGTTGTGCAGTCGTCGCCGACTTCGTCCAGATCGATGGTTGCGCCGAAGGTCAGGCCGTTGTCGGTTTCGCCCGACAGGGTGAATGTCACGTCGATGTCGGAATGGAACTGAACTTCCATGCCCGTGCCACCGATGATGCCCATTTCGGCAGAGCCGGACAAAGCAACGCCCTGAGCGGACGCGATACCGGCGGAGGCCACGAGGGCGGTAGTC
>JAAELR010000247.1 GCA_024226455.1 Paracoccaceae bacterium | reverse complement strand
GCGCATAGCGCTCCTTCCACAGCACCAGCGCCTTGACCGCGGGCACCTGCGTTTCCCCCTCGGGACCCGCCATCGTCGGTCCGGCAAGCGGTGTCAGACTGCCGCCATCAAACCGCTGACATACGACACCACCGTCGATCTGCAAGAATTGCCGCATCCCGCGAGCCTCAAATTGAACGTACAAGAACCGCGCAACTCTCGGCTGATGGCGGCCAAAAGGTCAAGGGGTAATACCGCTCAACCTTCTCTCCTTCAGCGCGTCGAGCCTGGGTTTGATCTCGCGGCGATCGAGACGCTCTTTGACCTCAAGCGTGGCGAGCACCGCGCCGGGCACCGACAACACCAGGCTTGCCAATGCGATCAGCGTTGCCGGGTTGCGGGTCTGGCTGGCCGGTGGCCCGCTGCGCAGGGTTTCTGGCTCGACCGGGGCCAGGGCCGCCATCAGGGCACGCGCCTCGGGGCCCATGGATTGCGGGCATTCAAGTGTCAGGCTCATCGCGATCTCCGATCGTTTCGCGCAGGCTGGTGACCTGGGCGAGACCCTGTT
>JAAELR010000246.1 GCA_024226455.1 Paracoccaceae bacterium | reverse complement strand
GGGAATGACGATTTCGAACTGGTTGCGTGGCGGCGTGCTCCTTGCCGCCGCCCTGTCGCTGTCACCGGCCAATGCCGCGGTGATCGCCGACGGGGACTGCCCGCGCGAACCGACCCGGATTGTGGTGCTGGGCGACTCGCTGGCCGATGGGTTGTGGGGGTCGCTGTTTCGCACCTATGCCCGCTGCGACACGGTCGAGACGCTGCGTCTGACCGCCGTGTCCGACGGGTTGGCGAAAACCGGCCATTCCGGCTGGCTGCAACGCTATGCCCTAGCCGTGACAGAGCTTGAAACCCGTGAGAGCGATATTGTCGTGGTGCAGATCGGCGCCAACGACATCACCACCATTCGCACCGGCAACAAGCGCGAGAGCTTCGGCCAGTCGGACTGGGACAAGCTATATGGCGCGCGCGTCGCCGGGCTGACCCGCGGCCTGAAACAACGTGTGGCGCAGGTCTTCTGGTTCGGGCTGCCGATCGTCGGCAAGTCGAATCTCGAAACGCCCTATCAGACCATCTCGGGTATCCAGCAGGCCGCCGTCAGGGCCTCGGGTGGGGTGTTCATCGATATCCACAAACTGACCATGTTCGGCACCGGGGCCTACTCGCAAAACGGCACCTTCGCCGGCAGGCTGCAGCAGCTGCGTGCCAGCGACAAGGTGCATTTCACCAAATCCGGCTACGATCTCGTGGCCGAACAGGTCCTCGACGACCTGGCAAGGTTCACCGCAGAGAGAGACCGCCGCGCGGCACTGAAAGATGTTGAACTTCAATAAGTATATCCTCCCCGCCGTTCTGCTGGTCCTGGCGGCCTGCGGATCCGAGCCGCGTAGCGCCGATGCCCAGGATCTGGGTCTCAGCCTTTTTCGTCCCAAGCAGGATTTCGTCAGCCGCATGCAGTTGCCCGCGCGTCCGCTGCGCAGCTTTACCGCGGACGACCCGGCGCGCATCCTGGTCATCGGCGACAGCCTGGCGCAGGGTTTCGGCATCTTCCTCGATCGTCGGGTGAAGGAACGCAAGCTCGCCGCCGTGGTCACCAACAAGGGCCGCACCTCGACCGGGTTGTCGCGCAGCGATTTCTACGACTGGCCGGCGAATTTCCAGGCGATGGCCCCGGCGCTGCGACCCGACGTGATCGTGGTGCATTTCGGCGCCAACGACAACCAGTCCATCGTGACCCCGGGCGGCAGCATCCGGCAGGGCGCCGAAAGCTGGGAGCCGACCTACCGCGACCAGGTTCGCCGCATCCTTGATACCGCGGCGGCGAACAAGGCCGTGGTCTACTGGGTCGGCCCGGCGCCCGACCGCGGTCCCAACCTCAACCGTCACATGACCCGCATCAACCCGATCTTCGCAGCAGAGGCGCAGGCCACGCAGGCGGTCTATTTCCCGCTCGGCCCCTTCACCGCCGGTCCCAATGGCGAGTTCGTCAGGAACGCGCCGGTAAACGGCAGGGTCACGACGATCCGCAGCGGCGATGGCTCGCATTTCACCGGGGTGGGATATTACCTGGTTGCCGACAAGCTGCTTGCCGACATGCAGCCACGCATGCCCAGCATGTTCAACGCGCCAATGGTCGAACTGGCGGGGATCCTGCAATAGTCGGCATGCGGGCAGGCTTGACCCGAATGGGCCCATCGATCCGTTCCGGTCGCCCCTGTTCAGCGAGGAGGTCCGGGAGGACCGATGAGCGCCTGGCCCAGAGACCATCGGCGCGAGGCTGACACATGGTCTTCCCGACGCTGGACTTTGTCCTATTCTTTGCGGTCGTGCTTGCGCTGAACGGGCTGGTTTGGCGCTCTGCGCCTTGGCGCAAGGCGATGCTGATCGCCGCCAGCTATACATTCTACGCCGCCTGGGACATCCGCTTTTGCGGCCTGATGGCCGGCGTCTCGGCAGTGGCCTGGCTGGGCGGGCTGAACCGCTCGCCGATAGCCAGGGCGGTGTCGATCGCCGCCCTGATCGCTACGCTCGGGGTATTCAAGTACTTCAACTTCTTCATGCTGACCTTCGCCCAGCTGTTCTCCTCGCTGGGGCTTGAACGTGACCTGCAATGGGCCAGCATCATTCTACCGGTCGGCATCTCGTTTTACATCTTCCAGGCGGTGTCTTATGTGATGGACGCCCATCGCGGCCATATAGAGCCGCGCCGCAACCCCACGGATGTGTTCCTTTACATCTCGTTCTTCCCCCAGCTTGTCGCCGGCCCCATCGTGCGGGCTGCGCACTTCCTGCCCCAGATCGACAAACCCACCGCGCCGGACGCCAACGCCCGCGCCCTGGCGGTGGCGCTGATCCTGATGGGATTGTTCAAGAAGATGGTGGTGGCGAACTACATCTCGGTGCTGCTGGTCGACCCCGCCTTCGCCCTGCCCGACGGGCAGAATACGCTGACCGCCATCGCCGCCACGCTGGGCTACGCGGTGCAGATCTATTGCGATTTCTCGGGCTATTCCGACATCGCCATCGGTGTGGCGCTGCTGCTTGGCTATCGCTTTGTGCGCAACTTCAACCAGCCCTACCGCGCCGACAGTCTGCGCAATTTCTGGCAACGCTGGCATATCTCGCTTTCCACCTGGATCCGCGATTATCTCTACATCCCGCTCGGCGGCAACCGCGGCGGGCCG
Source organism: Paracoccaceae bacterium (assembly GCA_024226455.1). Lineage (GTDB taxonomy): Bacteria > Pseudomonadota > Alphaproteobacteria > Rhodobacterales > Rhodobacteraceae > JAAELR01. The sequence continues at coordinate 39,592 of JAAELR010000246.1, read as the reverse complement.
CGGCGCCAGAATGTCACCGTCATCGTGACCATGACGCTGGCCGGGCTTTGGCACGGCGCGGGCTGGAATTTCCTGATCTGGGGTTTCCTGCACGGTGCCGGCATCGCCGCAGAGCGCGGCATGCGCGGCGCCGGCATCCGCCTGCCCCGTGCCCTGGCGGTGCTTGCGGTCTTCACCTTCGTTTGCCTGCTCTGGATCCCGTTCCGGGCCGCCGACTTCGCCGAAACCACCGACTTCTTCACCGCCCTCGTCAGCTTCGACGGCTTCGCCCCGGTCGAGCTGAGCGCCACCGTCTGGGGGCTGATCGGCATCGGCCTGGCGATGAACTGGCTGCCGCTGTCGCTGCTCTCGACCGCCGAAATCGCGCTCGCCCGGCTGCCCGCATCGTTGCAGGCCGCCGTTCTGGCCGTTGGCATCTGGCTGATGTTCGCCGCCGCTCAAGAGGGCGTCGCCCCCTTCATCTACTTCCAGTTCTGAGCAATGAAGCAGCACCGAACATGTCCCGGGACCCAGCAGGCTCTTTCACCCGGCCGCGAACATCCCCGAGGACGCAAGGAAAAGCACTTATCATGACCGACAATGCCCGCTTCTCTGCCACCCTTTTTGCCGCGCTCGCAATCGCGTGGTTGCTTTCGGGTGACAGGTTCCTCGACGCCGTATTCGAAATGATGGATTTGGGGCAACTCGATGATATTGTGATTGCGGGAGTTGTCATTCTAGAGGAGGGAAAGGCAAGCCTCGGGCTACCAGACATTTTCTCCGCCCTGCGGGGCGCAATCCATGGGGCCTTGGGCTTGTGACTGAAACATGAACTGGAACAGACGCGATTTTCTGACAGCTATCGGGGCCTTTGCTTTCTGCGCTGCCCCGGGCGCCGGCTACGCGGTGGCGGAACAGGGCTTTGGGCTCGATTATCTGGAGGCGCTGGGACAGCCCGGCGGCATCAATCCCAAGATAGCCTTCGTGCCACCCAGCCGTATCGACCCGGCCTATAGCCACGCGATCTATGTCAACACCGCCACAGGCTCTGCCAGCGGTCAGAAGATGTGGGTGATCGAACGCAATGGCGCCAGTTGGCAGGTGGCGCGCTGGGACGAAGACTTCTGGGCCAAGAAGGGCGTGGAAGGTATTCCGCCGTTTTCCTGGCCGATCTCCACCGGTATCAGATATGCTGGCGACCGGCGCTCTGGCCCGACGCCGTTGGGTATCTTCAACCCCGACGACCGCAACCACCGGCATCGGCGCGGCTGGAGCAGCCCCGGCATGTACAACTCGATCTATATCGACCTGCATTATGGCAGCGGCCGGGCCAGCGGCGTCGCCATGCACGGCACGCCGCGCGGCAACTACCGCCGTCTTGGCAGAGCGGCCAGCCATGGCTGTATCCGCATGCGGCAGGGCAATTCCGACAAGGTCTGGAAGTTGTTCCACGGCTCTGGCCGCCCCGGCACCTCGTCGCCGCTCTGGTCAGAGGCCGTGCCACGCTATTTCGCCACTCCTCCGACACCCACCGCCAGCGCACGCCGGGACTATGTGCGCGACGGCTCTGTGCTGATGGACGAATTGACCGGCGAACGGCTGACCAAGCCCGGCTACTCGGTGCTCTTCGTCTTCTTCCGGGACGACCTGTGAGACGCGCTGGCCGGTATTTTGCGGCGGCGCTTTGCGCCGCCGCGCTGGCCGGTCCCGCGCTCGGCGCCGAGGGCATGCTCTGCCGCGCCGAGATCAAGCATATCGCGCCGCCGATCAGCGCCTGCGTCGGCTCTGCAAGGGTCAAGCTGGCCGCCGTCGGCGACGTGCTGCTGCACCGTCCGCTGCAACGACGCGGATATTCGGCCAAGGACGGGTTTCAGGGCCTCTGGCGCGCCGCGGCGCCGATCTTCAGGGCCGCCGACATCGCCTATGCCAATCTCGAGGGTCCGGTGGCGCCCGGCGTGACCCGTGGTTTCAACCTGACCGCCGATCCGGGCCCGGTCTTCGATAACCGGGTCTACTCGTCCTATCCGATGTTCAACTATCACCCACGGGTGATCGGCGATCTGAAGGCGATGGGCATTACGCTGGTCTCGACCGCCAACAACCACGCCATGGACCGCGGCAGCCGCGGCGCCGATCTGACCATCAAGGCGCTGAAGTCGCACAAGCTGCCCTTTATGGGCACGATCCCGGCGGGTGGCCCGCGTGAATTCATCACCTTCACCAAGACAAGGCTCGGCCCCATCGCCTGGATCGCCTGCAGCTTTTCCACCAACGGCATACCGGACCCGAACCGCCAGGTGCTGCACTGCTACACCGACCGGGCCGAACTGCTCGGTCTGATCTCTCGTGCCGCCGCCCGCAGCGACATTGCCGGCGTCATCGTTACGCCGCACTGGGGCTATGAGTATCACCACAGCCCCAACGCCAACCAGAAACGGCTGGCCCACGAAATGGTCGCCGCCGGCGCCACCGCGGTGATCGGCACGCACCCGCATGTGGTGCAGCCCTGGGAGTTTCCCAAACGCCCCGATGGCAGCCAGTCTCTGATCATCTACTCCACCGGCAATTTCGTTTCCGGGCAGGTCCGCCTGCCGCGGCGAACCGGGGCGCTGGCCTGGATAGAGCTTTGCCGCCCGCCGCCCTCGCGCGATCTTGCCAGCGCGGTAAAATCGCGGCTGGCGGTTGCCCAGGCGGGCTGGGTTCCGGTGCTGATGGTACGTACCGCCGCCGGGCCCGAGCTGAGGCTGACCAGCCCCCGCTCGGAAGGGCTGGGGGCCCAGGCCTACAATCTGCTGAAACGGTATTTGCCGGAAAACCGCATCTCTGCGAAGGTGCTTTGCAAGACCGGGGACAACCGCCTGATTGCCCTGCAGTGACGCCGCGAAAGCGAGCGCTCATCGGGCCCTGCCGGGCCCTCCTCGCGACTGCCGCGCCACTAGCGAGAAGCGCAGGCGCCAGCCGCGCGACGAGCGCCCGGCAAGGCAAACACCCCGGAACTAGGCCGTTTCTGCCACGTCCCGCGCAGAAATGGCGGCGCGGCCCAATCATCGCTTGCCTGGCGCCCCGGAATCGCCGCATCGCTAGAGGATGCGCCGCGCGACCGCTCTTTTTCTGCTCTGCCTGCTGCTGCCCCTTCAGGCCGGGGCACAAAGCCTGGTGCATGCCTTCCTCGCCCCCGCAGCGCCACGGGTGCCGAATGTCGCGCTTTCCAGCGTCGGCCAGCCGTTTCCGGGCGCGCGGGCGAAAGGCATCCTGGCCTTCCGCGGCAATCCCACACGCACCTGGTACGGAACCGGTCCCCTGCCGCGCAGCCCGCGCGTGTTGTGGAAACGCGGGCCTTTCTGCGGCGCCTCGACCGACGAGCATGGCACACGGCAGTGGTGCGGCACCGGCTGGACCGGCCAGCCGGCCATCCGCGCCGATGTCACGCCCGCCGAGGTGATCTTCGGCGCCTATGACTACGCGGTGCATTTCCTGAATTCCGAGACCGGCGCCGATGTCCGCGTGCCCTTCCGGACCGGTGACATCATCAAGGGCTCTGTCTCGCTCGACCCCAGCGGTGCCCCCTTCCTCTATACCGGGTCGCGCGATAACTTCCTGCGCGCCCTGCGGCTTGACGAGGACAAGGCCACCGAGGTCTGGAAGCTCAGTTCGATCAGCCGTGACGGGGTATGGAACAACGACTGGGATGCCAATCCGCTGATCCTGGGCGACTACCTGCTGACCGGCAGCGAAAACTCGTGGTTCTACGCCGTCGCCCTGAACCGGGGCACCGATGCCCTGGGCCGCCCGTCGATCGCACCGAAGCTGGTCAACCGCGTACCCGGCTTCACGCCGGCGTTGTTCCGGGCGCTGGGCGACCGCATGGTCAGCATCGAAAGCTCGGCTCTGGCGATCGGCGACAAGGTCTATTTCACCAATTCGGGCGGGCTGGTGCAGGGCTACTCGATCCCCAAACTGCTGTCCGGCGCGCCCCGTGAAGAGGCGCTGACCTTTGAGTTCCACAATGGCGACGACACCGACGCAACGCCGGTCGCCGACGGTCAGGGCATGATCTATGCCGCCATCGAGGATGAACGCCGCGCCTCCGAGGCCAAGCGCCTCAGCGGTCAGTTGGTCAAGCTGAACCCCGGCAAGCCGGATGCGCCTGTGGTCTGGTCGCTGCGCATCCCCGGCCGCGTCGGCGGCAAAGGGGGGCTGTGGGCCACCCCGGCGCTGGACTCGGGCCATCTCTATGTGCCGACCCACAAGGGCAGCCTGCTGACCGTGGACACAGACACCGGAAAGGTCACCAGCGACATCCCCATGCCCGCGCATGGGTGGTCCTCGCCCGTGGTTGTCGGGGGCGAACTGCTGGTGCCCGACTGCGAAGGCGCGATCTCGAAATTCTCGCTTGCCGACCCGGCCAGGCCCCGGCTGATCTGGCGCTACGATGTGCCCGGCGCGGGCTGCTGGGAAAGCACGCCCGCCGTCTGGCAGGGGGTGATCTACATGGGCAATCGCGACGGCTATTTCTACGCCATCGGCGAAGGCGAACCTGCGGCGGCGATCCTGGCCCATGTCCGTATTCAATAGGCTCCTGCTGGCACTGGGCCTGATCGCCCTCGCCCCGGCGCTTGCGGCGCAGGAACTGGTGCTGACCTTCGGCGGTGACGTGAATTTCGCCCGCTCGCGCCAAGTGCCGCTGCCCGACAAGGTACGCAAGTTCGGCTACTACGGGCTCGACGACCTGACCGAGATCATCGCCGCCGAGTGGGACGGCGACATCAACTTCGTCAACGCGGAAACCGTGGTGGCAGAGCATGACGGCAGCCCACAATGGGGCAAGGCTTTCGTGTTCCGCAGCCACCCCGAGAATTTCCGCCACCTGATGAAGCTTGGCGTCAACGCGTTCTCGCTGGCCAACAACCACGCCTTCGATCACGGCCGCGCCGGCCTGCGCGCCACTCTCGGCTTTTTCGAAGCCTCCGACAGCGCCGGCAAGCCGCTGCTTTATGCCGGCACCGGCAAGGCCGACGAGGCGTTTCTGCCACGGATCATCACCGTCAAGGGTATCCGCGTGGCCCTGTCGGCGGTCAGTTTCGGCAGCGGCGCCTTCTCGCCCACCGACAGACAGGTCGGCATGGCCTATCTCTTCACGCCGGGCCAGTTCAACAAGGTGCTGGACGGGCTGAAGGCGGCGAACGCTGACCTGAAGCTGCTGTCGGTACACTACGGAACCGAGAACTACACCGGCCTCAACGGCGGACAGGCGGCGCTCTACCGCCGTGCGGTGGAAGAGGCCGGGGTGCACCTGGTGATCGGCCACCATCCGCATGTGGTGCGCGGAGTAGAGGCGATCCCCGAGCGCGATGCGGCGATCTTCTATTCGCTGGGCAACCTGCTGTTCATCGGCGGGGCAGAAAAGGACAGCAGCGGCCTGGGCCGCGACTATGGCCTGCTGGGGCGCGCCTATTTCAGCTTCTCCGGCGGTCGGGCCAGCCTGCGGGCGCTCGAGGCGGTGCCGTTCAAGGGCGTGCATCTGAAGCCGCGCTATCCCGGCCCGGCCCGTGCCCGCGCCACGATCAACCACCTCAACCAGCTGTCACGTAATTCTGTCGGCGACCGGGCGGCGCGATTCACCGTCACCCGTCCCGACGCGCCGCGCGGGCTGGCCTGTTTCGGCGGGCCATATGGCCCGCGCGCCCGCCTGCGCTGCTGTGCCCTGGAAAAGAGCCTGCACTGCAGCCTGCCCGACCTGATGTAAGGCACCGCTCATCGCTCGGCTGACGCCAACGCTCCTCGCTGGTTTCGGCGCGACCGGCCAACGAGGAGGGCCCGTCAGGGCCCGATGAGCGCCCCGTCAGCCCCCCACCAGCCGTGACATCACGATCAGCTCAGGCCGGTACTCGAAATGCATGCCGTCGAAATGGTGCCACTTGCCGCCCCAAATGAAGCCATAGCGCTCCATCGCTTCGACCAGCTCTGCCGGGAACCTGTTGTCATAGGCCCCCACCTGCCCGGGCTTTGCCCCCGACCAGCGCCAATAGCCACCCAGCTTGGTGCTGAAATCCACCGCGATCCCGAAACTGTGGGCGCTCAGCCTCTCGGTGCCCGAAATCTTGCGCCAGTTGAACGAGCCGCCGGCGTTGGCAAGAAACCGGTCCATCTCAGCCCCCATCCCGGCAATCTCGACCAGCGCGGCCTGCAACTGCGCATGCACGCAGTGCTTGCTCGTCGCCTGAAAAGAGGCACTGCGAGTCTGACCCCGGTAGCGGACCTTCACCAGGCTGGCCCGGGCCTCGGATTTGCTGTCGAACCACAGCGCCCTGAACAATGCATCGTTGCGCAACCTCCCGGGGTCATGCCAAGCCGCCTTGCGCGGCTCCAGATCGAATTCCAGCGGATAGACATAGTAGAACTGATCACCGATCGAGGCATTTGCCAGCCGGTCCAACGGCGCCACATCCGTCTGTCCGCCATAGGGTACCACCACGCCGTCGGCGCTGGTGAAGGTACCGCCCGACCGGTCCAGATCAGAGCCGGGATAGGCCACCTCCAGTGCGATCTCCAAAAAGTCGCCACCCTGCGGCAGGTCCACGACCAACCAGTCGACCGGCTCACACTCCTGCGCCAAGGCAGCCGACGCAAGCGCCAGCAGACAAAGCCAGACGGCAAACGCCCGCATCAGTAGGCGGTTACGCGAAGCGAGGTGCCCGTGGTACCGTAGCCCCAGATCTCAACCTCGACCGTCACCACGTTATTGACGATGTAGCGGGCCGTGTTGGGGTCGATATAGCCGTTCATCAGCCATTGTTCGGCTTTCGCCCGGTTCTGCATAGAGCCGAAAAAGCTGTCCCAGCCGTCCTGCGCATCGCCGGTGCCGAAGCGGTGATAATTGGCCCGGTCCTGACGGAGGATCTGCCAGACCGCATTCAGTCGAACACCTTTTGAATTGTAGTGGTCGTTGGTGCTTAGCAGAGCGGTGTAGCTTTCCAGCAGGTTTTGTGCTGCCAGCGGGGCGGGCAGCGCCAGAAGTGCGGCAAGAAAAATCGCGAGAACACGCATGGGGAACCTCCATTTGGTTGCGGAACATCCCTGCCCATTGTGCTCTCACCTCTCCGCCGCGGCCATGATTTGGCTCAAACCGATGGTAGTTTCGCGCCATTGCATCTCTGCCCCGACGCGCCCATGATCGCCGCATGACCCATGATCTCGTCATCCGTGGCGGCACCATCGTCACCGCCACTCGCAGCCTGACCGCGGATCTTGCCGTTTCCGGCGGCAAGGTGGCCCAGATCGGCCAGGACCTGCGTGGTACCCGCGTCATGGATGCCACCGACCGCATGGTGATGCCGGGCGGCGTCGACCCACATGCGCATATCGAACAGATGTCGGGCATGGGCCAGTGGAACGCCGATACGTTCGAAACCGCCACCCTCTCTGCGGCGATGGGTGGCACCACCAGCGTCATCTCTTTCGCCGCACAGGCGAAGGGTCAGCGCTTGCGCGACGTGGTCGGTGACTACAGCGCCCGCGCCGAACGCGGCGCGATGATCGACCACGCCTTTCATCTGACCGTCACCGACACCGGCGCCGAGGCCTTCGATACCGATCTTGCCGGGCTGATCGCCGCCGGTCACCGCTCGCTGAAGCTGTTCACCACCTACAACATCGCGCTTGGCGACGCCGATATCCTGCATGTCATGGCTCTGGCCCGGCGCCACGGCGCCCTTGTCTGCGTGCATGCCGAAAACGACGGTCTGATCCAGTGGACGAAAAAGGCGCTTCTGGCCGCCGGGCTCGATCGCCCGGAACACCACGCGCTGTCGCACCCCCGCATGGCAGAGATCGAGGCGGTGCACCGCATGATCCGCTTTGCCGAATATCTCGACCAGCCGGTGATGCTGTTCCACATTTCCACCATCGAGGCCATGGCTGCGATCCGCGAAGCCCGGGCCCGCGGCGTGCAGGTGCGGGCGGAAACCTGCCCACACTACCTGCTGATGACCGAGGAGGTTCTGCATCGCCAGGGACTCGACGGCGCCAAATGGATGTGTTCACCGCCACAGCGGCACTCCGCCGACAAGATGGCGTTGTGGCATGGGCTGACCGATGACGGTTCGCTGGACATGATATCGTCCGACCACGCGCCCTATCGCTTTGACGGCACTGGCAAGCTTGCCGCCGGTCCGGGCGCCCGTTTCGACCAGATCGCCAATGGCCTACCGGGGCTGGAGACCCGCCTGCCGCTTCTGTTCGACGCGATGATCCACCAGCACGGGCTGAAGCCCGAGACGTTCGTGCGTCTCACCGCCACCGCCCCGGCGCAGATCTACGGCCTGCAAGGCAAGGGCGACCTGAGCCCCGGCATGGACGCCGATATCGTGATCTGGGACCCGGCGCGCAGCATGACCTATGGCGACGACGACCTGCACGACAACGTGGGCTACAACCCCTGGGCCGGGCGCCGCATCACCGGCTTGCCAGAGGCCGTGTTCCTGCGCGGACGACTGATAGTCGAGGCCGGGCGTTGTCTGGCCACCCCCGGACAGGGGCGCTGGATCGACCGGCCCGAACTGGCGACCAGACCTGCCGGCGCCCCGGCACACGAGGTCGAGGTTCTGTTGAGGGCCGGGCAATGATCGCCCGCCCCGAGGCGGCCAACGAGCTGGCGATCACCTTTTTCTACTACCGCGACCTGCCCGCCGCCGCGGCTTTCTATTGCGATGTGTTGGGGTTAGAACTTGCCATCGATCAGGGCTGGACCAAGATCTTTCGCATTGCCGGCGCCGCCCATGTCGGTCTCGTCGACGAGACCAGGGGCATGAACAAGTGGCAGCCGCACAAACCCGTGCAGTTATGTATCCGGGTGCCTGACGTGGATGGCTGGTATGCCTATGCCCGGGACCGCGCTCTGCCAATGCTCTCCGATCTCTTCCGCAACGACCAGTTGGGCATCCGCGCCTTCACATTCCGCGACCCCGAAGGATACCAGATCGAGATCCAGTCCGTAACGCACGAGACTGCCTGAGATGGGCAGGGCGCTGATCGTCATCAACCCGAACTCGTCGGCAGCGGTCACCCGGGGCATCGACGCCTCGGTCGAGCCCCTGCGCGCCCTCGGCACGCCGATCCGCTGTGTGACTTTGGCCGAGGGACCGCCCGGCATCGAAACCCAGCGCCAGGCCGACCTGACCATAGCGCCAATGCTGGACCTCGCCGTGCGGCTGGAACCAGAGGCACTGGGCTACGTCATCGCCTGTTTCGGCGATCCGGGCTTGCATGCGTTGCGCGACCAGACCGCGAGGCCCGTGGTTGGAATCCAGGAGGCCGCGGTGATGGCGGCTCTGCAGCTCGGCCAGCGTTTCGGCGTCATCTCGATTCGGCCCGCCTCGGTACCGCGCCACATGCGCAGCTTCGGGGCGATGGGCGTTTTGCAGCGGCTGGCCGGCGACCGTGCACTGGGGCTCGGCGTGGCGCAGCTTTGCGACGCCGCGGTAACACAGCAGGCGATGATCGACACCGGCAGGGCGCTACGCGACCAGGACGGCGCCGATGTTCTGATCATGGGCTGCGCTGGCATGGCGGGCTACCGGGAAGCGCTGCAGGAGGCCGCCGGCCTGCCGGTGGTCGAGCCTTGCCAGGCGGCTGCGGCACATGCGCTGGGGCAAATCGCGCTCGGTTACGCCCGGTAACGCTCATCAAGCCCTTACGGGCTTTCCTCGCTTGCATATCGCCCGGACGCGAGCGAAGAAAGCCCGCAAGGGCTTGATGAGCGCCCCGCCCGCACCGGACCTGACGACAGGAGACCCAAGATGCTCGACGAAACCGCCAAAGGCGTCTTCACCATCGCCTGCACCCCGTTCCGTCCCAACGGTGCCCTCGATGAGGCCAGCCTCGACAGCATGACCGACTTCTATGCCGATAGGGGCGCAACCGGCTTGACGATCCTCGGTATCATGGGCGAGGCAGGCAAGCTCTCTGCAGCAGAGTCCGAGACCGTCATACAGCGCGTCACCAGCCGCACCGACCTGCCGGTGATCGTCGGTGTCTCTGCCACCGGGCTGGCGCCGATGCAGGCGCTCGCCTCCAAAGCCATGGATGCAGGCGCCGCCGGTGTCATGGTCGCGCCGCCCCACACACTGCAGACCGACGGCCAGATCGTCAGCTATTACCTGAGTGTCGCCGAGGCGCTGGGCGACACCCCATGGGTGCTGCAGGATTTTCCGCAAGTTACCGGCGTCGTAATACCCACAAGCGTCATCCTGCAGATCGTAAAGGACTGCCCGGCCTGCGTGATGCTGAAACACGAGGATTGGCCTGGGCTGGAAAAGATCAGCGCGTTGCGCGCCGCCTCTGACGCGGGCGCCCGGCGCATTTCGATCCTGTGTGGCAATGGCGGGCAGTTCCTGCTGGAGGAGATGATCCGCGGCGCTGACGGCGCGATGACCGGCTTTGCCTATCCGGAGATGATGCGCGACGTGGTCGCCGCGATGACCGCTGCTGAGGAACCCCGTGCCCGCGACCTGTTCGACGCCTACCTGCCGCTGGTGCGATACGAGTGCCAGCCCGGGCTTGGCATAGCGATCCGCAAATACACCCTGGCGCGGCGCGGCGCGATTGCCCATGACACGGTGCGCAAGCCAGGGCCAAAGCTGAGCCCGGCAGCTATCGCCGAGATCGAAACCCTGATTGCGCGGCAAGAGAGGCGGCTGGCCGAACTCGGCTGATCTGTCCACCGGCCCGAACGGGCCGACCGGGGCCTCAGCCCCGCAGATACCGGAACACCGCCGAAGCCATCCACCCCGCCGCAATCGCGATTGCCAGCGACAGGATGCCGTAGATCAGCGGCCGCTCATGGGCGAGGTTGAACAGGAACCGCTCGAGCCCGACCTTTTGCACGTAGATCACCGTTTCATGCTCGTCGACGATCCTGCCGTCCCGGGTCAGAAAGATCCGCGTGGTGTAGTCGCCCTCGGTCAGGTTCGCCGGCAGCGCCACCGAAGTACCAAACAGCGTCTCTTCGCTGACCTCTACCGTGCCCTCGTTGATCTGGTAGAGATCGGCTCGCTGGCGAATCCGGATCAGCGCCTCGGAAAAGCTGGCCGCGTCCTGCACAGTCATCGGCGCACCGACCGAGCGGATTGCCCGCGGGATCGACACGTGATGGCGCAGGTCCTCGACATCCGTCAGGACCTCGCTGAACGGCCCCGAGGTGGCGATAGCATAGAAACTCGGCGCCAGGTCGACCTCGACCGCCTCGGTGTTGATCCAGATACCATAACGCTTTTCCTTGCGCCGCACGGTGACCGGCTGGGACGGCCCGGCCACGGTGATCACCACTTGCAACGGCCCGCCCTCATCGGGAATCGGCGCCTCGCGCTTCACCGCGCCGAAGATCAGGATCTCGGAGCCATCGAAATTGGCGGTGATCGACACCTGGTTCTGGCTCAGCCCGGCAACGACCTCTTCGGCCTGGACCGGCAGGGCAAGCGCCAGCAGCAGGGCGGCGAGACGCAGCATCAATGCCCCCCTCCGCCGCCCAGCGAGAACAGCTCTGTGGGTTGCAACAGAAGGTCCAACGCCAGCTTGATACAGACCGCCAGCACCATCATGGCCAGCAGGATGCGCAACTGTTCGGCCTTCATCTTGACGCCGATGCGGGTGCCGATCTGGGCACCCACCACGCCGCCGATCAGCAGCAGCACCGCCAGCGCCATGTCCACGGTGTAGTTCGTGGTGGCGTGCATCAGCGTGGTAAATCCGGTGACGAAGATGATCTGGAACAGCGACGTCCCGACCACCACCTTGGTCGGCATGCCCAGCAGATAGATCATCGCCGGCACCATGATAAAACCGCCGCCGACACCCATGATCGCCGCCAGAATGCCCACGAAAACCCCGACTATCAAAGGCGGGATCACCGATATATAGAGCCCCGAAGTGCGGAACTTCATCTTGATGGGCAGGTTGTGCACCCAGTTGTGCTTTTTGCGCTTCGGCGCGCCCGCGCTTCGGCGGGTCTTTCGGATGGCATTCAGACTTTCGATGAACATCAAGCCGCCGATGATGCCCAGAAACACCACGTAACAAAGCCTCACCAGCAGATCGACCTGACCCATGGCTCGCAGTATGGCGAAAAGCTGAACACCCAGCGCCGCGCCGACCAGGCCTCCGACCAGCAGCACCGTGCCCATCTTCAGATCGACCGTTTTTCGCCTGAGATGCGCCAGCACGCCGGAAAAGGACGACGCGACAATCTGGTTCGCCTCGGTCGCCACCGCGACCGCGGGCGGGATGCCGATGAAGAACAGCAGGGGCGTCATCAGAAACCCGCCGCCGACACCGAACATGCCCGAAAGAATGCCCACGATACCGCCAAGCCCGAGAATAAGGAAGGCGTTGACCGATACTTCGGCAATGGGCAGGTAAATCTGCATGGGTGTCCGGGATCTCGTGCTGTGCCGCCTGTCCTACAGCAGTCGGGTTGGAAGTGACATAGCCGAGTTTCGAGGCACTCTCACACCCTGAATTTGGGAACATATTGTCGCATTGGAATATATTCCGGGCCGGCGGATCGGTGAACTACCCGACAAGCCCACGCAGGTAGCGCCGCACAATCCGTTCCAGCTTGGCCGCGCCCAGCGGTGCCATCGCCTTGGTGTGCTCGTGGCTGATCGCCTCGTCGCTGAGGCCTGCGGCCATGTTGGTCACGGTAGAGATCGCCGCGACGCGCAGCCCCAGGAACCGGGCCAGGATGACCTCTGGCACCGTCGACATGCCCACCGCATCGCCGCCCAGTGTGCGGATCGCGCGGATCTCGGCGGGGGTTTCGAAGGAGGGCCCGGAATACCAAGCGTAGACCCCATGCCGCAACGCGATCCCCTCGGCCTCTGCCGCCGCCGTCAGGCTGGCGCGCATCTCGGGGTCGTAGGCGTCCTTCATCGGGACGAAACGCGCATCGGTCGGCTCGCCGATCAGCGGGTTGAGGCCGGAAAAGTTGATGTGATCTCTCAGCAGCATCAGGTCACCCGGCGGGATGTCCGCCCGCATTGACCCGGCCGCATTGGTCACGATCAGCGCCCCGGCGCCCAGCGCCTTCAGCACCTCCAGCGGCAGCCGCATCGCATCGCCGCGCCCGCTTTCATAGTAATGCGCCCGCCCGCCAAACACGGCCACGCGCACGCCCTCCAGCTCGCCTATTACCAGCTTGGGGTTATGGCCGCTGACCCCGGCATGGGGAAAACCCGGCAGATCGGCATAGTCTATGGCGACGCCGTCCACCTCTTCGGCCAGATGCCCCAGCCCCGAGCCCAGCACCAGCCCCAGCGCCACCGGCGCCGCGCCGGCCCGGTCGCGGATCAGGCCGGCAAGCTCCTCAGCTTTCGTTGTCATTGGTGTGTACTCCTACAACCCAACTGCCGTGCGCACTGCATCTATGTTCAGTTCCGCAATGTCCAGCGGCATGATGGCAGGGCGACCCCGTATTCCGCGAAGCATCGTTTCCGGCCGCCGTACGCAGTTGCTTGGCCGCTTGGTCTCTTTGACCTTGGCTCTGGCCCATTCCAACTCTGACTCCGTGACGCCGCAGTACGGCCCGACGACTGGAACAAGAAACACCTGCCACTGCTGAGGATTCCTGTGATCGGCACTTTGCGGATCGCTGACGCGGTGGTGGCACAGCATGAAAAGCTCGCACATGAACCCGGTTTCCTCACAAGGGACACCAGGGTTGTCACGAGTGAAATAGGATGGCCTCGGTCGAAATGGCAAGTTGAAGCTGCAGTCACTGACCTTTCCTGCAACCGCGTTCCAAGGCTGTAGTCTGGCGCTGTTCTTGACCTGAATGCGAATGCGTTCCGGGAATCGCGCTTCGGCGCAACCTGTCTCCAGATCCCATGCGTGCCAGCCCTGACCAACCAAGCGGCAGTCCGGACCAAGCGCCTCAGCAACCATCATTTCACACCAGTATCCACGCAGCGCGTTGTCCATCAAACGGTGCGAGAAGAGCTCTGACACGAGTCTATCGGAAACCTGAATTGACGTGACCATATGTGTGGCTGCCCTCGTTCGTCGGGCGCTCCCTCAGCGTTCCTTGACATAAGGTTCTCCGCCTGCTCGCGGCGGGATCGCCTTGCCGACGATCCCGGCAAGGATCACCACGGTCAGGATATAGGGCATCGCCTGCATGAGCTGCACCGGCACCTCGAACCCGCCGATCTCGATGTTCTGATAGCGGTTGCCGATCGCCTCCAGCAGGCCGAAGAGCAGGCAGGCCATCAGCGCATAGCCCGGCCGCCACTTGGAAAAGATCAGCGCCGCCAGCGCGATGAACCCACGGCCCGCGCTCATCTCTTTGACGAAGCCCGCCGACAGGCCCGTGGCCAGATAGGTTCCCGCCAACCCGCAGAGCAGCCCGCAGATCAGCACTGCGGAATAGCGCATCCGGATCACCGATACGCCCGCAGTATCCACCGACTCGGGGTTCTCGCCCACCGCCCGCAGCCGCAGTCCGAACCGTGTGCGGTATAGCAGCCACCAGGACCCCAGCACCGCCAGCAGCCCGACATAGACCAGGATCGTGTGCCCCGACATAAGCTCGGAATAGACCTGCACCGGGGCAGAGGCCTCGCGCAAGGCGTCGTTGTCGGTCACCGCGCCGGGAAGCGTGATGTCCTGAAACCGGGCCCCGCCACTAAGTTGCGGCGTGCGCCCGCCCAGCCCGAACCAGTTCTCGCCGATCACCACCGTGGTGCCCGAGGCCAGAAAGTTGATCGCCACGCCGGAGATCAGCTGGTTGCCGCGGAAGGTGATAGAGGCGACGCCGTGCAGCAGCGCCAGAAACACCGACCCGGCCACCCCGCCCAGCAGACCGATCCAGACGCTGCCGCTCATCGCCGCGACAGAGGCCGACAGGAAGGCCGAGGCAAGGATCTTGCCCTCCAGCCCGATATCGAAGATGCCGGAGCGTTCCGAAAACAGCCCCGCGAGGCAGGCGAACAACAGCGGCGTGGCCAGTCGAAGGGCCGAGTCGCAGATCTGAAGGATCGTCATCAGGTCCATCAGGCAGACCCCTTTCTGAGCCGCAGGAACAGTCTTTCAACCGGCATGCGCACCATGTTGTCCAGCGCTCCGGTGAACAGGATCACCAGCGCCTGAATGACCAGGATCATCTCGCGGCTGATCCCTTTGATTTCATATTCCAGCTCGCCACCTCCCTGATAGAGCATGCCGAACAGCAATGCGGCCAGCAACACGCCCAAGGGGTGGGACCGGCCCATCAGCGCCACGGCGATGCCGACAAAGCCAGCACCCTGCACCGGGTCGGTGACCAGCCGCTGCGCCTCGCCCATCACCGCGTTGATGCCCAGCATCCCCGCCAGCCCGCCAGAGATCAGCATGGTCAGCATGGTGATCTTGAACGGTGGAATGCCTGCGTAAAGCGCCGCAGACTCTGAATGCCCAAAGGCCCGGATCTGATAGCCCAGCCGGGTGCGCCAGATCAGCAGGTAGACCAGCAGGCAGCACAACAGTGCGATGATGAAGGTGACGTTCAACGGGCCGCGAGAGAACGGCAGCCCGAACCAGCCAGCGACATCAAAGGCACGAGGCAGCGTGGTTCCGTCCGGAAATGGCGCGGATTCGGGGTTCATGCTGCCCTTGCGCTTCATCACGTTGACCAGCAGATAGATCATCACCGCCGAGGAGATATAGTTGAACATGATCGTGGTGATCACGATATGGCTGCCGCGCCGGGCCTGCAGATATGCCGGGATCGCCGCCCAGGCCGCGCCGAAGACTGCGCCGCCCAGAATCGCGAACGGCAGCGCCATGATCCAGTGCGGCCAGGGCACGGCCAGACAGACCAGCGCCACGCCCAGCCCGCCGATTGCCGCCTGCCCCTCGCCACCGATATTGAACAGCCGCGCCTGGAACGACACGGCGACGGCGAGGCCGGTGAAAATGAAGTTGGTGGCGTAGTAGAGCGTATAGCTCCATGCATAGGTCGAGCCCACGGCGCCGTTGACCAGGATCTTCATCGCAACGAACGGGTTCTCGCCGATATAAAGCACCACGAGGCCCGAAACGACGAGGGCCAGGAAGAGGTTGATCAGCGGGATCAGCGCGATATCGACCCATTTCGGTATCTTGTCCATCAGGCTGCCTCCCCGCTGACGCCGGCCATCAGCAGGCCCAGTTCACGCTCATCGGTATCGCCCGGCATGCGCTCTCCCATGATCTGCCCGTCGAACATCACCGCAATGCGGTCCGACAGCGACATGATCTCGTCCAGTTCGACGCTGACCAGCAGGATCGCCACGCCCTGATCGCGCAGGTCGATGATGTGCTGGTGGATGAACTCGATGGCGCCGATATCCACGCCACGGGTCGGCTGGCCGACCAGCAGCAGCTTTGGCGCCCGGGTCATCTCGCGCGCCAGCACCAGCTTTTGCTGGTTGCCGCCGGAAAAATTCTTGGCCTGCAGCCGCGGGTTCGGCGGGCGCACGTCGAACTCCTGCATCCTGGTCTCGGTCTCGGCGCGGATGGCGGCGTTGTCCATCAGCAGCCGGTTCTTTTGGTAGGCCGGGTCGTGGTGATAGCCGAAGACCATGTTCTCCCAGGCGAAATAGTCCATGATCAGGCCCAGGTGCTGGCGGTCTTCTGGCACATGCGCGATGCCGCGGGCGCGGCGCGACTGGCCATCGGAATGGTGGCCGGTCAGGTCCAGCGGCTCGCCGTTGACCCGGATCGTGCCGGTCGCGGTGCTGAAACCGCCCAGCACTTCCAGCAGTTCCGACTGGCCGTTGCCCGAGACCCCGGCGATACCGAGGATCTCTCCGGCACGCACATTCAGCGAAACCCCCTTCAGCCGCTCGACCTTGTCATCGTCGACGACGCGCAGGTTCTCGACCTCAAGCACCGTGTCGCCCGGCGTCGCCGGCTTCTTGTCGACGCGTAGCAGTACCTTGCGGCCCACCATCAGCTCTGCCAGCTGCTCGGGGCTAGTCTCGGCGGTCTGAACCGTCGCCACCATCTCGCCGCGCCGCATGACGCTAACATCGTCGGTGATCTCCATGATCTCGCGCAGCTTGTGAGTGATGAAGACGATGGTCTTGCCCTGTTCCTTCAGGCCCACCAGGATGCGGAACAGGTGGTCGGCCTCGGCCGGGGTCAGCACGCCGGTCGGCTCATCGAGGATCAGGATATCGGCATGGCGGTAGAGCGCCTTGAGAATTTCGATGCGCTGCTGCATGCCGACGCCGATCTCTTCGATCAGCGCGTCGGGATCTACGTTCAGCTCATATTCCTCGGCCAGCCGCTTCAGTTCCTTGCGGGCCTTGGCCAGCGACGGGCGCAGCAGGGCGCCGTCCTCGGCGCCGAGGATGATGTTTTCCAGTACGGTGAAATTCTGCACCAGCTTGAAATGCTGGAAGACCATGCCGATGCCCGCACCGATGGCCTGCAGCGGTTCGCGAATATGGGTCTCTTCACCGTTGATGAATATCGCGCCGTTGTCGGCCTGGTAAAAGCCATAAAGGATCGACATCAGGGTCGATTTGCCGGCACCGTTCTCGCCGATGATGCCGTGAATGGTGCCCGGCATCACCCGGATGTCGATGTTCTTGTTGGCCTGAACCGGCCCGAAGGCCTTGGAAATGCCTTTCAATTCGATGGCTGGAGCTGTCATTGCGCACCCCTGCCCGGAATACCCGGCATCGCCTTGGCTGACGTGATCGGCTCTGGCACATGCGGATTGGCATAGTGGAAACCATCACCGATGGCCGGGGCGGCCAGCACCGCCCGGCCATCGGCCTCATTTTCTCGCCAGGTCGCGAAGAAGTTCTTCAACGATTGCTCATCGCTCATCTCGTTTTTTCCCTTCGCGGCTAAGCTATCGGATCACTCGACCGGGCAGTTGTCGTCGGTGGTGTAGTTGTGCACCACAATCTCGCCAGCAATGATCTTGGCCTTCGCCTCTTCGACGGCCGCCGTCATCTCGTCGCTGACCAGCGACGCGTTGTGCTCGTCAACCGCATAGCCGATGCCGTCGGTCGACAGGTCCATGATCACGACTCCGGCCTCGAACCCTTCGACACCGTTCTTGAAGGTCTCGTAGGTCGCGTTGTCGACGTGCTTTGTCATCGAGGTCAGGACCTGGCCGGGATGCATGTAGTTCTGGTTGCTGTCGACACCGATCGACAGGATGCCGGCATCCGCCGCCGCCTGCAGAACGCCCACGCCGGTGCCGCCCGCGGCGGCATAGACCACGTCGGAACCCTGGCTGATCTGGGTGCGGGTGATCTCGCCACCCTTGACCGGGTCATTCCAGGCTGCCGGAGTGGTGCCGGTCATGTTCTGGATCACGGTGGCATCGGGGTTCACCGCCTTGACGCCCTGCACATATCCGCAGGCAAACCGGCTGATCAGCGGAATATCCATGCCGCCGACAAAGCTGACGGTACCCGATTCCGAGGCCATGGCGGCCATCATGCCGACCAGATAGCTGCCTTCATGTTCCGAGAAGGCGATCTGACGCACATTCGGGATGTCGAGCCAGTTCACATCAATGATGGCGAACTTGGTGTCGGGATAGTCCGGGGCGACCTTTTCGATGGTCGAGGCGTTGGCGAAGCCCAGAACCACGATCGGGTTGGCGCCGCGTTCAGCCATCTTGCGCATGTTCTGTTCGCGCTGCGCCTCTGACTGCAGCTCGGTCTCGATATAGGTGCCGCCGGTCTCTTCCATCCAGCGCACGGCGCCGCCATAGGCGGCTTCGTTGAACGACTTGTCGAACTTGCCGCCCAGATCGATGATCAGGCCAGGCTCTGCCAGCGCCGCGGTGGTCGACAGCGCAAGCGCCGCCCCGGCGCCAAGAAACTTCTGCATCAGGGTCATATAACCTCTCCCAGTTGGACATGGGTGGCCGGTTTGTCCGGCAGCACCCGGAAATGCGAGCAGATCACTCGAAGTGATTGGGCGATTAGGACCGAGCCGGGGAAAGGGGTCAATAGCTTTCTGACCAAATGGCAGGATCGCCGGGGTGACGCTGGGTCATTCGGCGGTCAGCGAACGCTGCATTACCAGGGCGTCTTCGCGTCTGCCGTCGGGGTATCGGTAGTAATCCTTGCGCTGCCCGCACTTCAGATAGCCGGCCCCGAGATAAAGGCCAATCGCGCCGGTGTTGTCGGCGGCGACCTCCAGAAACACGCGGGCAGCGCCCCGAGCCCGGGCGGTGTGGTGAAACGCCTGCAGCAAACCCGACCCGAATCCCCGGCGCCGCTGGCTGGGCTCGACCGCGATGGTCAGCAGTTCCGCCTCGTCGGCGATCACCCGGCCCAGGGCAAAGCCGTGCGCCCTTTCGGTCACAAAGCAAGAGGAATTCTGCAAGAAAGAGGCAAATTCCTGCGCCGTGAAGGGCCGGGGCACGGTGAAAGAGCGCGCGTGCAGATCCGCCAGGTCGTCGGGCGTCACGGCAGGATTGCCGGCGGTGCCTGACGCGGCGGGGCGGCATCGGCAGGGCGCAGGTAAAGCGGGGCGGGCCGCTGCAAGGTAACATTGTGCATCCGGCGCAGTGCCCGTCGCGCGATGGCCTCTGCCAGGGGATGGACCGGATGCAGAACCGGCCCTCCGGTCACATCGGCCAGTTCGCGCGCGTTGTGCCCCATCACCGCCACTTCGGCGCGGGGGTTCGGCCACGGTATGTCCTTGAAACTGCACAAGGCCGGGACACTTTGCCGGCCAGAGTTGAAGAGCTGCACATAGTACATTCCACGCCTTGCATCGACACTGCAAAGCACGGATCTGCTGGCGTCCAGCGCCATGGCCTCCAGCGTCGAAACCCCCACCGCGGGGATACCCAGCCCCAGCGCCAGCCCGCGCGCCGCCGACACCGAGATGCGTATGCCGGTGAAATTGCCCGGGCCGACGCCGACGCCCAGCACTGCGAGGTCGCCCCATTCGGCGCCGCCTTCGGCCAGCACCTCTTGCAGCAAAGGCATCAACCGCTCGGCCTGCCCCCTCGCCAACTCCTCGAACCGATGCGCCAGAACCGCCCCGCCCCGCAGCAAAACGGCCGCGCAATGCGCGGCCGACGTGTCGAAGCCAAGGGCCAGCGGAACAGACGACATCGGCTTGCGCCGTCGCTCAGACGGCGACCGGGCGCACCTCGGTCACTTCGGGAATGAAGTGGCGCAGCAGGTTCTCGATGCCCATCTTCAGCGTCAGCGTCGACGAGGGGCACCCGGCGCAGGCGCCCTGCATGTGCAGATAGACGACGCCGCGCTCGAACCCGTGAAAGGTGATGTCACCGCCATCCTGCGCCACGGCGGGGCGTACGCGGGTGTCCAGCAGTTCCTTGATCTGGTTGACGATGCCGCTGTCCTCGCCGTCATGCTCGGCATGGCCGCCGCTGCCCGCATCTCCGGCGATCGCAGGCTGGCCCGACTGGTAATGCTCCATCACGGCGCCCAGGATCGAGGGCTTCAGATGCTCCCAGGCGACGGTTTCGGCCTTGGTAACGGTGACGAAATCGGTACCCAGGAATACGCCCGCTACCCCTTCCACCGCAAAGATGCGCTGGGCCAGGGGCGATGCGCCGGCGCTGTCCTGCGACGGAAAATCCGCCGTCCCGGCATCCAGAACGGCCTGCCCGGGCAGGAATTTCAGCGTCGCCGGGTTCGGCGTGGATTCGGTTTGGATGAACATCGCGTTTTGGTCCTTCTTGCCGTGCCCGATATGAGGGCCCGGGGACTTGTTGTCAAGGAACTGGAACGGTTCCAAATCAGGCTAGGAAGATGCCCCGATCAGACAGCCGTCAAAGGTAACATGTTTGTTTTCCGTTGGTTACAGGTATGCCCCGGCCAGGGCATCCGGCACCAGAGGCGTCAGGTCACCGCTTCCAGACGGTCTTTGGACAACTCGCCCGGCACGATGGTGATCGGCACCGGCAGCGAGCCCGATGTCCGGCTGAGCTGGCTGACCAGAGGCCCCGGCCCGGCCTTGTCGGTGCCGGCCCCCAGAACCAGCACCCCGATCTCGGCGTCTTCCCGTATCTGCGCCAATATCTCGGGCACCGGTTCGCCCTCGCGGATCACCAGTTCGGGGTCGATACCCTGCTTGTCGCGCATCCACTTGGCGAAGACCTCGAAATGCGCGTGCACCCGCTCGCGGGCCTCCTCGCGCATGATGTTGCCGACGCCGATCCAGTGCTGGAATTCCTCGGGCGGGATGATCGACAGGACCTGCACGCCGCCGCCGGTATTCGTCGCCCGCATCGACGCAAAACGCATGGCGTTCAGGCATTCGCGGCTGTCATCCAGCACGACTAGGAATTTACGCATCAGGGGTCTCCGTGGTCAGGCGCGGATCATGGCGCTGGGGGGGGGGGGGCTGGCGATCGGGCGGGTCTGCGGCATCGGGTCGGGCTCAGGCGCCCGACAGGGCCCAGTCCCAATAAAGCTCGCGCACCCGGCGGGTGACCGGGCCGACCTGATAGTGGGTGCCGTCGAACTCTGTCACCGGGGTGACCTTCATCATGTTGCCCGACATGAAAACCTCGTCTGCGGCGCGGAAATCGTCAAAAGTCAGAACGGTTTCATGCACTTGCGTACCGTCGAGCGAAAGGTTCGAAATATGCCGCGCCCGGGTGATGCCGGTCAGAAAAGTGCCGTTGCCGATGGGGGTGAAGACCTCTCCATCCTTGACCATGAACACGTTCGCCGTGGCGCTTTCGGCCACGTTGCCCATGGCGTCACCGACCAGCGCGTTGCCGTATCCCCTGGCCTGAGCCTCGGCTATCATCCTGGCATTGTTGGGATAAAGACAGCCCGCCTTGGCATTGACCACGGCGTCTTCCAGCACCGGGCGGCGAAAACGCGTGGTGGTCAGCGTCGAGGTGGCCTCGGGCGGCGCCATGGGTATCTCCTCCAGACAGACGGCAAAACCTGTCGGTCCGATCTTGGGCAGCACCCCCATCGGCCCACCGTCGAGCGCCCAGTACATCGGCCGGATATAGACGGCGGTACCGGCGGGATAAAGCTTCAACCCCTCATGCACGATCTGCACCATTTCCTCTGTGGAAACAGATGGTTGGATCATCAGCGCCTGGGCAGAGCGGTTCACCCGGGCGCAGTGGGCTTCCAGATCCGGGGTCACGCCCTGGGCCAGCCGGGCGCCGTCGAAGACGGTGGTGCCAAGCCAGCTGCCGTGATCGGCGGCGCGCATGATCGCAACGTCGCCGTCGTGCCAGGTGCCCTGGTAGTAGGTCTTGATATTCTTGCCGGTGGCCATTGCTGCCTCCCCTGGTGGTCCGGCGCGAGACTAGGGGCGTGGCGCGGCGAGGTCCAGTGGGTGAAACCGCCGAAATCCGGTGTCGGCAAGACGTCGGCCTTTTGTCGGACTTGCGTCGGACCCGCCGCGCGGTGGCCCAACGGGGCGTTAACCGGGTTCTGGCATCTTCCTCGACACGCATTGCCAAGGAGATATTCGATGCCAGCCAACCCCCATCGCCCATCCGTCGGTCGCATGGCCCGGCGCTCCGCCCTGACCAGGACCCAGCGGCTCTATTTCGAGCGCCTGCGTCTTTACGGCCATCAGGTCAAGCAAGAGGAGCCGTTCGACTATCACGTCCAGTCGCTGGTGCCAGAGGCCTGGGACACGCTTGAAAAGGACATCGACGTGGATGAGGCAAAGGTGAAGGTGACCTTACTGCTGGATACATCGGTGGCGAAATTCTACCGCGCGATGGGTCGGGGGTACCAGTCGCGGATCAACCGGATATTGGCCACCTTCGCCCAGATGCGGATCGGACAGATCAGGCGGCTGGAAGAGATGACCGGCGAGGAGATTGCAAAGATCGGCGAGATGCGCGAATAGCGCGCCCCTGACGCCGGCTTAAGTCCGCTTTTTCGGCGCTCACTTGCCTTGGGTCTATTCCATTCGCCGTAGCGACAGCATCAGGCTGCGGTTCGGACAAAAGCGGGGCGGTTTGTCGAGATGGTCGGGAAAGCGGTACAGCAGGTCGGTACAGGCGCGCGGGTCGGCGCAGGCGGAACAATGATGGTGCATTCGAGCCACGGTGTCGGGGCAGAGCAATCCGGCGTGTTGTGCCTTGGCGAGGTTGAGCCCCAGCGCATGACCCATTCGGGCCATCAGGACGCGGGGCAGAGTTGCCGAGATCGGTTTCTTGATGGACATGTCCGGTTCGCCGGCAGGGTGCGCCGCAGTCCGGGCCATGGGGCTGAGGAATCGGTGAACCTCGGATGCGGCCTATTTCGTCGGGTCGTCAGGATGCGGCTGGTCGCCAAGCGGGTCCTTGTGGATGATCACATCCGTTTGCGGATAGGCGCGCAGGATGGCGCGGCGCAGGGCGGCGCCGTTGGCGTGGGCCTGGCGCAGGGATTGCTCGCCGTCCAGTTCGATATGCAGGTTGACGAAGACCCGGCTGCCCGAGGTGCGGGTCTTGAGGTCATGAAACCCGTGCACGCCGGGCCAGCCCTGCACGATCTCTTCGATACCGGCCACCATGGCCGGTTCGGCGCTGCGGTCCATCAGCGCGTCCCAGGCGCCCTTGCCGATACGCAGCGCGCCGGCGGCCAGCACCGCCGCCGCCCCAAGGGCCACGATACTGTCGATCTGGCCAAGCCCCATCCATGCCGATGCCGCAAGCGACACGATGGCGCCGATATTGGGCACCAGGTCGCCCAGATAGTGCAGCTGGTCGGCGCGCACCACGCGGTTGCCGGTGGCCCGGATCACCCGGCGCTGCCACAGCACCAGCCCCAGGGTCAGGGCAATGGACAGGACCATCACCACAATGCCGCGCTCTTCGGCCTCGATGGGGCCGGGCGGACCGGCCATGAGCCGGGCAATGGCAGCCCAGGCGATGACGCCGGCAGAGATCAGAATAAAGACCGACTGACCGAGTGCCGCCAGATCCTCGGCAGAGCTGTGGCCGAAGGCGTGGTCGTCGTCGGGCGGTCGGGCGGCATAGGCGATGGCGGCCAGCCCGGCCAGCGACACCATCAGGTCAAGCGCGCTGTCGGCCAGGCTGGCGGCAACCGAAAGGGCGCCGGTCTCGCCCAGCGCCCATAGCTTGGCGAGCACCAGGATCAGCGCCACCGAGGCAGAGAGCAGCCCGGCCGAGAGGTTCAGCCGGTTGCGGCCGTTGTCGCCGCGCTTGCGGCCCGGATCAGAAGCTATGCTTTACACCCACATAATACCTGACTTGCGGGTGCTGCAGTCCCGGTGTGCCAAAGATACCGGACACGCTGTGCGACATCTTCCATTTGTCGTTTAGCTGCATGTTCAATCCAAGCTCCAAACCATAGTCCCAGCCATTCCTGCTGGTGGAAAACCCGCCCCCGGTTTCGTCGATTTTCAGCGTGGAGTAACCGACATTGCCGCCGATGGACCCCTCGAGCAAGGGGAAGGATGACGATGCCCCGAGCACCCAAAGCGGGAAGACATAAGCCAGACCGACATAAGGCCGGTACTGGCGCATCGAGCCCTCGAACCCGGTGTTGACCGTGCCGTGAAAGATGCCGCCGAAATTGACTACTCGGTCGACATGGCCCTCGGAGAAAGAAAAGCCGCCCTGGACTTCCAGATGCCGTCCCAGACTGCCGTCGGGTCGCCCGGTCTGCCGACCCAGAGGCATCAACCAGGACAGGCGCAGATCGGCAATGCCACCGGAAAACGGCACCAGCGGAAAATCCTGCGCAGTTCCCGCGCCGGTCGGGAACCGGTACTCCGGGGCGTTGAGCGGCGTGCCGAATCCCAGCATGAGTTGCCATTTCGGTACCGGCGGGCCGACACGCTGCACCGGCTTTCCCGTCTTGATGGAATCCGGCCAGATGATGATCGTCGGAAAGCTGGTCGGGGTCGGGCAGACCCGCGGCTGATCGGATTCGCCCCGTGCCGCCAGCAGCGCCAGCAGCCGCGCCTCGTAGGCTTCTGCGGCGCCGCGCAGTTCGGTGTCGCCAGCGCCCAGCGCCCGGCTGTTCAAAAGCGCCAGACAGCAGCGGATGCTGGCGCCGCTGCCGGGGTTGAGGTTGCAGCCGAATGCCGCGCCATCGGCGGCCAGCGTCGTATCGGGGCCACCGGTCTGAGCCGAAAGATGACCCGCGCCAGAGAGACCGGAGGCGATCAGCCCGGCCAGCAAAAAAACGACTTTTCGAGATAGTGTCAACGGCACGCCCCCCAGGGTCTGCGGTAGTGGTATATCAAAAGAGCCTATCACAGGTGCCCGGTCAGAGAAACACCTTGTCCCTGATCCGTGTCCAGGCGCGTTTGGCGAAGTCGTTCTTGGCGGGCTCCAGGCAATTGCGGTCGAGGAACCAGTAGAGGTACTTCTCGAAGGCAAAGTCGGCCATGGCCTCGGGCCCGAATTTCAGCGCCTCGCGCAGGTCGCTTTCCTTTTTCGGGGTCAGCGTGGCGTGCCAGAAATCGGACTTGGCGCAGGTGATCACGCAACGCTTCTGCATCAGCGCCTCGAACCCGGCGGCAGAGTTCTGGGTGACCACCATGCGGCTGGCGTCGGTCAGGTCGTGCAGTGAGGCGTCCGACACCGTGACATTCTGGTAATCCGCCGCCACGTCCATGATCGCCTTGCGCACGGTCTTGGACTGCTGCGGATGCGGTTTGACATAGATCCTCTCGTTACGGCAGGTGGCGGCGGTGACGCGGATCATCTGTTCGGTACTCAGATAGTGGCTGCGGTTGCGGTAGCCCTCAATCTCTTGGCAGAAGATCGCCGCGGCGGCATCCTGCATGGGGTTCTTCATCCGCGATTCCTGCGGAAACTTCGACACGTTCTCGCGCAGCATGTGGCCCGAGACGCCGTTGAAGAAATACCGGGCCCTGTCGAAATCCACCTCTTCGGCACAAAAGCGCGCAAAGCGCAAAGACGAGTTCCAGTGCACGCCGACCTCGTCGAGATACCAAAAACCCCAGACATAGGTGGGCATCGCGTGCAGGCGGCCGCGGCCGTATCCCGGCAGGTCGCCGACCATGATGTTGATGTGGTCCTGGTCCAGCAGCAGTTTCGAGGCACCGCCCTCGGCGGCGACGACCCGCGTGGTGACGCCCTGCCGGGTGGCCTGTTCGATCAGCTTGTTGAAAAAGTCGAACTTTTCGTCCTGGATCGACTTCAGCCAGCTGCCCTCGGCATGGATCACCAGCGCATGCGGCTCTGACGCCGCCCGGCGGGCCGAAAACGCCGACCGCACCGTCTGCACCGAGCTCACCGCCGCACTTCACCGGGCAGCACGCCCCAAAGCGCGCGCCTCGGCACCCAGCCGCGATGCCGGTCGGCGGTGATGCGGCACCAGTCGCCGGCGCATTTGCCAAGACGGGCAACCACCCCGATCTTGGCGTGTGCGTTCACCGGAGCCGCAAAGTCCGGGTTCATCAAAAGCGGCAGCATGTCCTCTTGCACGATCACCGTGCGCATGCCGCTGAGCAGCGAGTAGTGCACCCAGCCGCCGGCTCCGTCCCGGTCATGCACCCGGCGCCAGTGGCCGTATTCGCCGATCACCTGCAGCGGCATGTTGCGCCGTTTGAACACCCAGTCGATGCGGTGGCTCAGCGAGGGGCCGCGGCGCACGTTGCCCTCGCCCGCCTTCAGCGAAACGAATCGCGGCAGTGGCAGTTTGGTGACGCTGCCGCGTTCGGTCGCCGCGGCAGCCCCGGTCAAAAGCGCCGCGAACGCGGCGGCGAACAGAAAAAATCTTGTGCGTGACATGGCTGACTGCCCGATCCCGTTACCTGTGGTCGTCTTGCCTCTGGGGCCTTGTTCCGGCCCCTCCGGTCACTCAGGTTGTCGGGTGTTCTTGTCGCGCCCGCTTGTACCCCGCGCCGGTTCTTGCAACTGTGCCACCGAAGCCTTGGTATTGGAAGCAAAGGGAAGCGCCACATGCCTTCTGAACGTCTGAGTGTTGTCGTAACGCGACGGTTGCCCGAGGCGGTCGAGACCCGGATGACCGAACTTTTCGACGTGCGCCTGCGCACCGACGATACGCCCATGAGCCGCGGCGCGCTGGCCGAGGCGATGCGCGGCGCCGATGTTCTGGTACCGACGATCACCGACACCATCGATCAGGGCCTGCTTAGCCAGGCCGGCGAACGGGTCAAGCTGATCGCCAATTTCGGTGCCGGGGTCGACAATGTCGATGTGCAGACCGCACGCCAGCGCGGCATTCTGGTCAGCAACACACCGGGCGTGTTGACCGAGGACACCGCCGACATGACCATGGCGCTGATCCTGGCCGTAACCCGCCGCATCCCCGAAGGGCTGGCGGTGATGCAGGCCGGCCATTGGGACGGCTGGGCTCCGACGGCGCTGCTGGGCGGTCGCGTCGGCGGTCGCCGGCTGGGTATTCTGGGCATGGGCCGCATCGGCCAGGCGGTGGCCCGGCGGGCGGCGGTGTTCGGCATGCAGATCCACTATCACAACCGCAAGCGCCTGCGCCCCGAGATCGAGGAAGATCTGGAGGCGACCTATTGGGAAAGCCTCGACCAGATGGTCAGCCGGATGGACGTGATCAGTATCAACTGCCCGCACACGCCCTCGACCTTTCATTTGATGAACGCGCGACGGCTGAAGCTGGTGAAGAAGTCGGCCGTAATC
Source organism: Paracoccaceae bacterium (assembly GCA_024226455.1). Taxonomy (GTDB): domain Bacteria; phylum Pseudomonadota; class Alphaproteobacteria; order Rhodobacterales; family Rhodobacteraceae; genus JAAELR01. Next base: position 12,003 of record JAAELR010000246.1, on the reverse strand, counting down.
GTGAACACCAGCCGCGGCGAGGTGATCGACGAGAACGCCCTGACCCGGATGCTGCGCGCCGCAGAGATCGCCGGCGCCGGGCTGGATGTCTATGAGCACGGCACCGACGTGAACCCGCGTCTGCGCGAGCTGAGGAACGTGGTGCTGCTGCCGCATATGGGCTCTGCCACCGAAGAGGGCCGGGCCGAGATGGGCGAGAAGGTGATCATCAACATCAAGACCTTCGCCGACGGCCACCGACCGCCCGATCTGGTGGTTCCGGCGATGCTGTAGGCGGCGGGTCCAGGGAGCCGGGAATTCGGGGCGGAACTGGTCTGTTTCAAAACGCATAGCCGCGCGAGCGCCTGCCCGAGGGGTGGCGATGTTGCGTCCGTGTGGAGCGCTTAATCGCACGCATCCGGATCGGTTGGAATTGCTCTGGACGCTGGACAGATGTCCGCTGGCGCGCCAATCTGTCCCAACAGCGAACGGGAGAACCCTTATGAAGAACTTTGCACTCGCCACATTGGTTCTGGTGATTTCGGCGGCGGCGGCCATGGCCGACAGCTGCTGGTGGCACAATGGCTCGTTGATGCGGCTGCAGGCAAATGGCAACGAACGCTACATGTATTACGAGACCCCGCGGCAGGGGCTGCGGAACGCCGGAGTGCGGCGCGGCACGCTGCTGTTCAACGGCACCAAGAACGGCAACTGGTATTCCGGGCTGGCGCGGGTGTTCTCGTCGACTTGCGTGGGCAATCCGCTGGAATACTGGGTCGAGGGGCCGGTGGCGGGGAACCAGGCCAGGATCACGGTCAGGGGCACGCGCGAGAAGTCACGCAACTGCGTCAGCACCGGCGTCGTGGTGAGCGACACGCTGGTCTTCAACTTTGCCCATTTCTGCTAAAGCGAGGATGCGGGCGCCGCTGATCTGTCTGCTTTGCCTGACGGCGCTGGCGGGTTGCGGCGGGCGGCCGCTGGCCGAAAGCGAACGGCGTTTTGTCGAGGATGTGTTCGGCAGTGGCCTGCGCGCCGAAAAGGTTCGGGTGGTTGCCGGGTTCGGCGTGGCGCCGGATCCGGCAGAGCGCCCGCTGCCAGAACGGCAGGGCCGGATCGAGCCGCGGCCCGGCATCTGCGACCGGGTGGCGCCCAGCGGCCCAGACGGGCCGCCGCCGGCCTGGGCGCTTTACAACAACATGCATTTCAGCCGCGAATTCTACCGCGAAGACGTGCTGCCGGGCTGGCCCGATCAGGTGCTGCTGCCGCAGGTGCTTATTCTGGCCCATGAGCTGGTGCATGTCTGGCAATGGCAGAACCGGGGCCGTACCGGATACAAGCCCGCCAAGGCGGCGCTGGAAAGCTTTCTGAACCGCGACCCCTATTTCTATGTGCCCCAGGAGGGTGCGGGGTTCCTGGAATACGGCTTCGAACAGCAGGCCAGCCTGCTGGAAGACTACATGTGCTATGGCATTTTCGACCCCGAAAACCCGCGCCGGGCAAAGCTGCGCGGCATTCTGGCGCCGTTTTTCCGGGTCGACCGGATAGACGAGGTGCTGGTTCGCTGAGGGCGGGTGCTCATCGGTCCCTTCGGGCCCTCCTCGCACCGGGCGGGCCGCGCCCCCGTCAGGTCGGTTTTGCGCGCCATTGCGTCGGCTTGCCTTTGCCATGGGGGCCGGTAATCTGCGCAAGTAACGCGCAAAGCAGCCTTGCGGAGATCTCGTCATGAAAACCAATGTCAAAGCCCTGGTCGTCGGCGGTGGTGTCGTCGGCACCGGTATCGCCTATCACCTTGCCAAGGCCGGCTGGGACGACGTGATGCTGCTGGAACGCGACGAGCTGACCAGCGGCTCTACCTGGCACGCCGCTGGGTTGCTGCCGCTGTTCAACATGAGCTATGCCACCACGCATATCCACAAATACTCGGTCGATTTCTACAAGACGCTGGAGCAGGAGACCGGGCTGAATGCCGGTTTCGCCGTGGTCGGCAACCTGCGCATGGCGCAGACCGACGAGCGCATGGACGAGTACATGCTTTACGCCGCGACCGCCGAGACCTGCGACGTGCGCTATCAGTGGCTGAGCCCGGACGAGATAAAGCAACGCTGGCCGCTGATTCGCACCGAGGATCTGAAGGGGGCGCTGTATCACCACACCGACGGCTACATTAACCCCGCCGATGTCACCCAGGCCATGGCCAAGGGCGCGCGTCGGCGCGGCGTGACCATCGAGCGCAAGTGGCAGGCGGACGCATTTCACTGGAACGGCACCCATTGGGAGGTGACCGCCACCAAGATGATCGAGCAGGGCGGCAATCTGGTGGCCAGCGGCGAACAGGTGGTGATCACCGCCGAGCATGTGGTGACCGCCAGCGGCAACCACGCCCAGCGCACCGCCCGGATGCTGGGCATCAAGATGCCGGCAATCCCGGTCGAGCACACCTTCATCGTCATGGATCAGGATCCGGAACTGGTGAAATACCGTGCCGGGGGCGGTGCCGAGCACCCGGTGATCCGTGACGCCGACGCGCAATCTTACGTGCGCGAAGAGCGTGGCGGCTGGATATTGGGCGTCTACGAGCAGGGCGCCCCGGCGCGGTTCGAATACAGCGTGCCCGACAGTTTCCGCGCCGACCTTTTCCAGCTCGATCTGGAGCGGATCGAAGAGCAGTACATGGCGATGATCCACCGCGTGCCGTCCTGCGAGGAAAGCGGGCTGAAGGACGATTTCAACGGCCCTATCTGCTATACCCCCGACGGCAATCCGCTGGTCGGCCCGGCACCCGGCCTGCGCAACATGTGGCTGGCCGAGGGCTTTTCCTTTGGCATCACCGCCGCGGGCGGCACCGGGTACTATCTGGCCCAGATGATGATCGACGGCGAGGCAGAGATCGACATGGCCTCGCTCGACCCCAAGCGCTACGGCGACTGGATGACCACCGAATACGCCGCGCGCAAGAACGAGGAATGCTATAGCCACGTCTATGTGCTGCACCACCCCGACGAAGAGCGCCAGGCCTGCCGCCCGCTGCGCACCGCACCGGCCTATGACCGGCAAAAGGCGGCGGGCGCCCAGTTCGGCTGCGTCAACGGGTTCGAGCGGCCCAATTACTATGGCCCGCTGGATGCCCCCGACAGCTTTGACCATGACAGCCGCAGCTTCCGCCGCGGCGGCTGGTGGCAATATGCGGTCGATGAGGCCAGGGCGGTGCGCGAGACCGCCGGGCTGATCGACGCCAGCGCCTTTACCAAGCATCTGGTGCGCGGCCCCGGCGCCACCGCGTTTCTGGATAACTTCACCTGCAACAAACTGCCAAAGGTGGGCCGGATCAACCTGACCTACGCCCTGACCGGGGCGGGCACCACGCGCACCGAATACACCATCGTGCGGCAGGCCGAGAATGAATACTACCTGGTATCGGCTGGCGCCTGGACAGCCTATGACGCCGATTTCCTGAGGAAATCGGCAGAGGATTTCATGGGCGCCGCCGGCGGGTATGTGGATATCCACGATGTCACCACGCAATGGGGTGTCTTCGCCATCGCCGGGCCAAGGTCGCGCGATGTGCTGAGCGGGCTGGTCAGGGACGCCGACCCGGCAACGGTGCTGGGCAACAAGCGGTTCCCGTGGCTGTCGATGCGCAACATAGAGCTGGGCATGTGCCCCACCATGGCGATCCGTGTGGCCTATACCGGAGAGCTGGGCTGGGAGCTGCACCACCCGATCGAGATGCAGAATTACCTGTGGGATCAACTGGTTGCCGCCGGAGAACCGCACGGGCTGAAGCTGGTCGGCGGGCGGGCGCAGAACTGGCTGCGGCAGGAAAAGAGCTATCGCGCCTTCGGCACCGAACTGGGCCGCGACGCCACACCGCTGGAGGCCGGGCTGGACCGGTTCGTCGATCTGGGCAAAAAGTTTCACGGTCGCGATGCGATGCTCGACAAGGGCATCCGCAGCAAATGCGTCACGGTGCTGATCGACGGGCCCGATGGCGCCGATCCGTGGGGCCGCGAGGCACTGTATCATGGCGACACCCGGGTCGGGCGGCTGACCTCGGGCGGCTATTCGGTGGCCTTCGGCAGGCAGATCGGCATGGGCTATGTGCCGCCGGAACTGGCTGAGACGGGGCAGAAGCTGCAGGTCAGGATGCTAGACCGGCTGTGGCTTGCAGAGGTGGTTCAGGATTCACCCTATGACCCGGCGAACGCGGTGATCCGGGTCGATGGCTAGCGCGCCCTGGGCGCCGCTTTAGCCTTGCCATCCCCGGCCTGACCGGGGATGGGGTTTGCCGTGCCGGATCAGCCGTTGTTGCCCCGGCCGAAATCATCCGTTGTGATCAGGTTGTCGGCGTTGCGGTCAACCATGGTGAACCAGTCGGGCGTGTGGGACAGGAATTCCTCTTCGCTGACCAGACCGTCGCCATTGGTGTCATTGTAGGCTTTCGTCATCCCCTGATTGACGCCGCGCATGGCGCCTTTCTTGTGGCCACCGGCATTGGTGTCCATATCCGCCTGTCTGGTTTCGTCGAACAGCTGGTATTCGGCATCATCCAGCGATCCGTTTTCGTCCGTGTCGAACATGAAAAACAGGTCGCTGCGCTTTTCAGTGGCCTCGGCCAGCGTGACCTGACCGTCGCCGTCGAGATCCCAGTTATCGATGAAGTGTTCGCCGGGGACCTGGGTCTGTGCAATCGCGCCAAGCGGCAGCAGGGCGGCAAGGGCAATGGCGGGGAGGAGGGAGGTTTTCATGGGGTAACTCCGTTACATTCTTTTGCTTGCATATAAGTTATACGCTCCGATGCCGGGACTCCGTCGCAGGTTCGCCTGACAAACTGTCGCAGGCCGGACTGTGACGAGAGGATCCCGGAAGGCCGGCTGGTTTGCGGGGGTTTTCAAAGGGTTATTCGCGCCGGCCGGACGGAGCAAGCCGCCCCGGGCGATGCCGGGGGGCACGATTGATCGGTGAGGAATCGTGCCCCCTGCCCGAGAGATCGGGGCCGCGCTATTGGACGCGCAGCGATTTGGTCTGGTTGTTCCAGAGCGCCGGCAGCGTCGCCACATTCGAGCTTAGCGGCAGGGCGCCGCCGATGCCGTAGGTCGGGCTTTTGCTGAGCCGCGCCATGGCTCCGCCCATCACCCGGACCGAGGTGGCCTTGTTGAACGCCGACGCCGGCAGCGTGCGGGTGCCGACCCCATAGCACAGGTACTGGCCGGTATAGTTCGGGCCGTCGAACAGGCAGACCTGTTTTTTCGGCGCCAGGCCGCCGGTATATACCCGCAGCGACGAGACCTTGTTATTGAGGAATCCGCCAAGCTGGCCCACGCTGGTCACCACATCGCGGCAGAACGGCCCCATGTTGTTGTGCTCGCAAAGCCGTACCTTGGCGCTGCCGTGCAGCTGGACAGAGGTGATCCGGTCGTTCGAGATCGGCGGCAGGCTGCTATATAGCCCCACCGTGCGGCAAAAGTTTTGCCCGGTGAAGTTCGGCCCGTCAAAGAAGCAGGCGCGGTTGGTGGCAGGCGTCGGCCCCGGAGCGGGCCCTGGCGCCGGTCCGTCGCCGCAGACGATGTTGAACTGGGGGCCGCCCGGGCCGAGGCTCAGTTCGAAACGGCAGTCCGGGCCGGGCGAGCCGGCACCGGGCGCCGCGGTCAGGAAACTGGAACTGACCCAGCCATCGGGGCCTGGATGGGTGATATGGCACCAGCCGTTCGGCTGGCAATTGGTGGCATCGACCACCTCGCCCGGTGTCAGCACATCGACAACACCGTAAGCAGAGCTTGGGCCGGACCGGACGTTGAGCGCCGTGGTGGCCATGGCGTCGGTCGCCGCGGCAATCGTCGCAGAGGCCGGAATAAGGATCGCCACCGCCAGCAGCAGCTTCAGGTTTCGGGTCATGTCCATGTTGTCCTCCCTGTCTGAACGGGCCTTGCCAACGGGGGGCAGCGGCGCGTCTGTGTTTTATATGTGACCGAGAAGCGGACAATTCAAAGGGGTGCGACTATGCGGCGGAGCCCTGCGGCAAGCACTTTATTCGAGGCTTGGACGGCGACCCGGCGCAGCGCCACGCGGTGGCCGGTGCGCGCGGGTTTCAAGAGGGTCCGGACCTTTGACGAGGCGAAAGAAGTGACAGGTTGACGCAACCCGATTGCACATCCCGGCGCGTTGGTTATATTCGCGTTATTGAATATGTAATGGAGGCAAAAATGCCCACCCACGCACACCGCCCGGCGGATAACTATTCGCCGCTCTATTTCCTCGGATCGCTCGGCGCCGGAGGCCTGACAGTCACCTTCTTCATGTACCTGATGTTCTGGGTACCGCATCCCGGCCGACCCGTGCCGGTCTTCGAGGACATCACGGGCGCTTTCACCAGCGGCTCTTTGGCGATGCAGACCGGGATCGCCGCCGCGCTGGTCGGGATCGCCGTTTTCGCCTTCCTCAACATCAAGTCGCTTGTCTGGAACCTGCGCTCGTTGTCTGCCTTCTTGCGCACCGAAAAGGGTGCCGCGCTAAAGACCAGCAATGCCGAATCGCAATTGCTGGCGATGCCGCTGGCGCTGGCGATGACGGTGAATGCCGGCTTTATCGTGGGCCTGGTCTTCGTGCCGGGCCTCTGGGGCGTGGTCGAGTACCTGTTCCCGCTGGCCATGCTGGCTTTTCTGGGCATCGGCATTCTGGCGCTGGGCATGCTGGGCAACTTCCTGGGCCGGGTGCTGACCAAGGGCGGCATCTTCGATGTCACCGCCCATAACAGCTTTGCCCAACTGCTGCCCGCCTTCGCGCTGGCGATGACCGCCGTCGGCTTTGCCGCCCCCGCCGCGATGAGCACCGTGCCGCTGGTGCAGGGCATCAGCTTTGTCGGCTCTACCTTCTTCGGCTATGCCGCGATCATCTATGCCGTCGTCGCCGCCGTGACCGGCTTCAACTCGATGCTGCACTACGGCACGGCGCGCGAGGCGGCGCCCACCCTGATGATCATCGTGCCGCTGCTGACCGTGCTGGGCATCATGTTCATGCGCCAGGATCACGGGCTGCACGTGTCGTTCGACGCCCACGCCATCGCCGCCGACAACCTGGTGTTCCTGACCCGTATCGTCGCGGTGCAGGTGGTGTTCCTGCTGCTCGGCCTCGTGGTGCTGCGCCGCCAGAACTATTTCGAAAGCTTCGTGTTCGGCGGCACCTCGCCCGGGGCCTATGCGCTGGTCTGTCCCGGCGTCGGCTTTAGCGTGATGCTGCATTTCTGGATCAACAAGGGCCTCGTCGCCAACGGCCTGATCGCCAAGTTCTCGGCCGGTTACTGGAGCCTCACCGCCATCGCCATCGCCGTCCAGCTGGCAATGGTCGCCCTGATCTTCCTGCTGAACCGCCGCCACTTCGGCCACCCGGCAGAGGGCACCGCCATTCCTGCCGAATGAGCCCACTTGTCGGGAAAAAAGGGGGCGGTCCGCCGGGCCGCCCCTTTCGCTTGCGCGCCGCGCCATCGCCGTTACTCTGCCGGTCCCCGACGAGGAGAGCCCGCATGACCGACGACATCCCCCAGAACACAGACCGCCACGCCACCAAGATGGCCAAGAAGAAAGCCGCGCGCGACAAGATCATGGCCACCAAGACCGGCGAGAAGGGGCTGATCGTGGTGCATACCGGCAAGGGCAAGGGCAAGTCGACCGCCGCCTTCGGCATGATCTTTCGCTGCATCGCCCATTCGATGCAATGCGCCGTGGTGCAGTTCATCAAGGGCGGCATGAGCACGGGAGAGCGCGACCTGATCCTGTCGGAATTCTCGGACCGGTGCGCCTTTCACACGATGGGAGAGGGCTTTACCTGGGAGACCCAGGACAAGAGCCGCGACACAGAGATGGCCCAGGCCGCCTGGGAAAAGGCCAAGGAGCTGATCCGCGACCCTTCGAACCGGATGGTGCTGCTGGATGAGATCAACATCGCCCTGCGCTACGACTATATCGAAATCGCCGAGGTGGTGGCCTTCCTGCGCGACGAGAAACCCCCGATGACCCATGTCGTCCTGACCGGCCGCAACGCCAAGCCAGAGCTGATCGACGCCGCCGACCTGGTGACCGAGATGGAACTGGTCAAGCACCCGTTCCGGTCAGGGGTTAAGGCGCAGGTGGGGGTGGAGTTCTGACGACCCGCCAGCCAACACCCTATCCGCCAGCACAACATAAGCCGGGCGAGCGCCGGCCCGTGGGATGGCGCCGCAACGCTGGGGCAAGGCGGTTTATGCAGTAAAGTACTTCTTCGCTCTGATCGAAGCACCCAGCCTCACCAAAGCGCCAGCCCGCCGGACGGGCCGGCGCTCGCCCGGCGCCTTCGGCTTGGTTCCGGGCGGTATGGCGCTCTGCGTCGGACAGTTCTATGCTATCCCGATTTGGTCGCGTCGTCGCTTAGGTTCTCACTTGCGATTTTTCGAGAATACCGAATTGCCCGTGTGACGACTGGATCACCGTCTTGATTCACTATTGAAGTAATTTCCTGATACACATCCCAATCAGCACTGTTGGCCGACGTGATCTCCGGAATCCCCGGCACCCACCCGCGCGCTGGTTTGCTTTTTATCAACTGAAAAAGTGGCTGTGTCACGTGCAAGCCCAACTCGTTAGATTCGCTCCAAAACCTTACAAGATAGCTGTCCGCCATCTTTTTTTGGAACCTTTTCAATAACTTCTTACCCTCATCCGTCTGCTCAATAAACTCCCCCTTCAACTCATTGAACGGATCCTTGTGCAGCAGCCGGATCACCGGCTTGCCGGTCTCTACCGCGTAGTCATACTCCATCTCGGTATAGCTCAGCCCGGTCTCCGGATGGATCGAGCCATAGCGCCCCGCCGAGATGATGATGTAGTAGTCCGACTGGTCGATCACCGTCTTGATGAATTCGAACTGCTCTTCATCGGCGGCCGGAAACAGCTCCATCCCCGCCGGAAAGCAGTCGGCGCGCAGCAGGGCCTGGCTGACCTCTTGCCGTGCGTTCTGCAAGTCCTGGAGCGTCGACGAGATGAAGACCTGGTAACGCTTTTCCAAAACCAATACCCCCCGGTTGAACGGCGCCACAATGGCCATCGTTCAGGCGTTATGCAAGGGCCGGGGGCCGGGGGCCGGGCGGGGGGCGTTATCGCGGTTCGATCCCGCCCAGCGAGGCGGAGGTCGACAGCATGCCCGGATCGAGGCGCAGTTCGATCACGGCAATCGTTGCGGCGTCGCGGGCCCGGGCAAAGGCGGCGGCGAAGTCTTCGGTGGTCTCGACAACCTCGCCATGCCCGCCATAGGCGCGGGCCAGCGCGGCATAGTCGGGGCTGGTCAGATCGGTGCCAGAGACGCGGCCCGGATAGCTGCGTTCCTGGTGCATGCGAATGGTGCCATAGCGGCCGTTATTGGCGACCACCGCGATCGGCGCCGCACCGAATTGCGTCGCCGTCGATATCTCGTTCAGAGACATCTGGAAATCGCCGTCACCGGTAAAGCACACCACGGTGCGGTTCGGGTGCTGCAGCGAGGCGGCGATTGCGGCGGGAAAACCATAGCCCATCGAGCCGGATATGGGCGAAAGCTGGGTGCCGGGGGCCTTGTAGGTGAAATAGCGGTGCACGAAGGCGCCGTAATTGCCCGCTCCGCTGGTGACGATGGCGTCTTCGGGCAGGGTGTCGCTGAGGTGGCGCACGACCTGTTCCAGCCTGACCGCGCCGGGGGTCTGGCGCGGGCGGCTCCAGGCCTGATAGCTGTCGCGCATGGTGCGGGTCCAGTCGGTCCGGCCGCGCTGGCCGGGCCGCTCGACCAGCCGGGCCAGCGCCTCGGCGGGCTTGGCGGTCAGCGCCATATCGGTGCGGTAGATGCTGCCGGGCAGGTCCGGGTCGGGATGCACATGGGCTATGGTCTTGCCGGGTGCGGCCGGGTCGATCAGCCGGTGGCCGCCGGTGGTGATGTCGCCCAGCCTGGCGCCCAGAACCAGCAGGCAGTCGGCATCGCGCAGATGCCCGGCCAGCGCCGGGTTCATGGCGACACCCAGATCGCCGACATAGTTGGGCAGGCGGTTATCCATCAGATCCTGACGCCGGAACGAGGTCGCCACGGGCAGCCCCTGCGCCGCGGCAAAGCGGGCCAGATCGGCGCAGGCTTCGGCGCTCCATCCGCCGCCGCCAGCGATCACCAGCGGGCGCTCGGCCCGGTCGAGCATGTCGTGCGTCCGTTCGGCGGCCTCTGGCGAAACGGACGTCTTTGGCGCGGCTGTCGGGGCCAGCACGGGGACATCCGCCGAGGCCGACAGCATGTCTTCGGGCAGGGCCAGCACCACCGGGCCGGGGCGCCCCGAGGTGGCGACGTGAAACGCCCGGTTCACGTATTCGGGGATCCGGTCGGTCTGGTCGATCTCTGCCGCCCATTTCGCCAGCGGGCCGAAAAACGCCCGGTAGTCGATCTCTTGAAACGACTGGCGGTCGCGGTTTTGCCGCGCGATCTGGCCGACGAACAGGATCATAGGCGTCGCATCCTGCATTGCCACATGCACCCCGGCGCTGGCATTGGTCGCCCCCGGTCCCCGGGTGACAAACACCACGCCGGGCCGCCCGGTCATCTTGCCGCTGGCCTCGGCCATCATCGCCGCACCGCCCTCGTGGCGGCAGACGACATTCTCTATGCCGCTGTCACAAAGCCCGTCCAGCACCGCCAGAAAGCTCTCGCCCGGAACCGAAAACACCCGGCCAACGCCCTGCGCCTGCAACTGATCGGTAAGTATCCTGCCCCCGTGCCGCATGTCGAACCGTCCCCTGTTGACCCCGGCACACCCTTTCACCGGCGGCGAGGCTCGGCAAGCCCCTGCGCGCATCACCCGAACGCCTGAAAGGCGCGGAAGGTCATGAAAGAAGTCCGCCAAAGCCAGCCGCCGCGCGGCCAGCAAGTCAAACGCCAGCTATCCCGTCAGAATTGCAGATTATAGCCAAGCCCGATGGAGTAGGCGCGCGTCCCGTCGGTTATCTCGCCGGCGCTGACATCCAGTTGCAACGCACCCGCGCCGCCGTCATAAGTCAGCCCGCCGCCAACGCGCGGCCCGAAATGGGTCGACGTTGTGCCGAAACCATCGTCAGAATGGCTGAAACTGCCGGTGAAAGAGACGAAAGACCGCAAATCTGGGGTCAGGTCGAATGCGGCCTTGGTGCCCAGACTGCCCGTCAGGGTGGTCAGCGAATGGGCGGCGATGGCGGTGCCGCTGATGGTTGCGGCCGGATGGGCGTCGCTGATGCCAGAGAGCGCGCCGAACGACGTGAACTCGACAGCGCCCACGGTGTGTTCCACGGAAACGCCCAACCCGCCCATGAACCGGTCAGAGCGATAGCTGGCGCCGCCAATGTCGCGGTCTGGCCGACCATAGACCAGGAAAGCGTTCAGGCTCCACAAATCGTTCACTTGGTGGGAAAGATAGGGCCCGAAAGACAGCTCTTTGGATTCCATGCGGACACCGGAAGAGGTCAGGTCGATGTCTGAATACGACGCCACGACGCCGAGATCGGTGCTTTCGCCCAGGTCGAATTCAAGCCCCGCTGTGGCGTTGAACGCATCGCCGTCAGAGGTACCGTCCAAATGGCTGTAACCGACACGGAACCATGCGTCCCAGGCGCGGTCGTGGTTGGGGCCCGCAGAAGCGGTCGACAGCGTCAACACGCTAACGCGGCGGGACATAGCCCACCCGACCGAACGTATGGGGACCATAGAGGGGGGGGACACAGAGCGGGGGGACCCATTGCGAGCGCCCCATTGACGGGCCTCAATACCGCCAAAAAGAGTAAGAGTGGCCTCAATACCGCCAAAAAGAATCGAAGGCAAAATAGTCTTTAGCGCGATGTTGTTGGCTGTGCTGGTCAACTCATTGGCCGCAGATTCGATATTGCCGCCTGAGGCCGTGCCAGCGGAACTGCAACTCAACACCGCGCTGCCGCCGCCGGCCTCTTCCACATGGTGGGTCGCTGTGGCAGCGGCAGTGAAATAGGCGGAAGCACAAGAACCAGCAGAAAAAATCGGGCC
>JAAELR010000245.1 GCA_024226455.1 Paracoccaceae bacterium | reverse complement strand
TTGGGCGCGCTGGCTCAGCCCTTTGGCCCGCCCACCCGCCAGCGATCAGCGAAATGGCGGATGCCGATGGTATTGGGGCGCTCGTCCTCGGTACCGCTGCCTCGGTTGAACAGACCAAGCCTGGTGGCCTGGAAGGCGTTACGCTGGCGCCAGGGAACGAAGCACAGCGACGGGGCGGGGATGACGAATTTCGGAGCCTTGCAGAGCGCGCTGGTGCGCACGTCATCGACATAGCGCAAAGCTTTCGGCCCGGTATCGAGGCCCTGCATTTCGGCAATATCGAAAAACCGCGGTTGCACCAGGTAGCTGAACACGCCGAGCATCACGTCGATCTCGCGGGGGCGTTTCAGGCGTGGGGCGCGGATCGGGGCGGGCGGCTGCATCATCAGGCTGGAGCGGATCGTGGTGAAGCGGTCAGTGAGATCAGCGGGCACCACCCAGCCGCCCATGGTCAGCGCAGCGTCGGGACGGGTGCGGGACACGGCCTGATAGCGGGCAATCAGCCAGGCGGGATAGATGCGGTCGTCGTCGAGCACCAGCAGGGCCGCGTCGGGTGCCGCACGGGTGAGTGTGGGGATCAGTTTTGTGCCGGGGCCAAGATCGTCGCAGCGGTGGATGTCAAGCGACTTGAGCCGGGTAAGGTGGCCGGGGATGACATAGGCGGCCTGCTCGCGGCGGCTGAAATCGGGCACGTTCAGCACGATGCGGGCGGGCGGGTGTGTCTGGTCGAGCAGGCTTTTCAGCGTGGTGTCCAGCAGGCCTATGCGGCTGGGTGTGGTGGTGAGGGTGATGGTGATGCCGGAACGATCCGGTGTCGCGGCCCAGGCAGCATCGAGATCGGCAAGCAATTTGCGCGACAGACGGTATTCACGCCGCAGATCGTAGGGCAGCCATTCTCCCTCGAATACATGATGGATCCAGATGCCGGCCGCGAGTGTCAGCAGCGTCAGCGCGCAAAGGCCCAGCCACAGCGTCATTTCTCGAACTCGGATTTCTCGGGCAGGGTTTGGTTCAGGAACCGGCGGTGGCGGAGCACCAAAGGAGCAATCGGCGGCAGTTCAATCTCGTCGTATTCGCCGATGATGTCGGCCTGCAAACCGGGCGGCAACTCGGTGGCGCACTCAGAACATCTGTCGGGCCGATGATCGACAATCTCGTCAGGAGTGGCGTGAAGAGAACGGCTGTGACCCTGGTGTCCTCGTTTGCCCCGGCCGGGCTTGGATTGTGCACGCCGAGCCTTGCGGTCTGTCGAAGGCGGCTTGGAAGACGTTCGTGACGTCTCGGCAGGACGGCCCATTTTGGACTGTAGTTCCAGGTAAGCCTCGACAAGCTCGTCCTTGCTCAACCTCTTAAGGGTATCTCGATCCATGGCCCCATAGATTCAGAGATATCGAGCGACCACAAGGGGCCCGCAAGGGGGGTGAGTAATTACCGAAGTCCGCGTAGACCCGCATCGCATCGCCAGCAAATGCCGGAAATGTCGGATTTGCTATCAAACTTCACACGCTTTAGCAGGGCCTCAACGAATTCTTCAGTAAGCGATGCGCACGCCCCATGGTATCGGGCATATTTCAAATATGAGATTCTGGCCTCCAACTGAAATGGAGGTTTACATGCTTGATGACGGAAGTGGTTTTGGGCGGCGCAAGTCTGTAAGGCGTACTGCGCCAGAGCG
>JAAELR010000244.1 GCA_024226455.1 Paracoccaceae bacterium | reverse complement strand
TTTGTCGATATCGACATAGTTTTGGGTCCAGAAGCTGAACACCACCAGCAGCACGATGGGCAGCGCCATAACCAGAATCAGCAATAACAAGGTTGGCGACAACATCGTATAGCCACTCAAGGTTTCGCTGCGCATCAAGGCCCGGCGGAACCGGGCAATGGGTCCCCGCGGGCCGTGAACCAACACATCGGGGGCGGGGGCTACACGATCAGTCATCATAAAACCTCGGTTTTCGGCGCACAATAACACCACCATTTCCAGTATTCATTGGCGCGTCTCTTTGTTATGCGGGAGAACCAGAGTGGGGCCGGTCAGGTTGGCGACTGGTGCTTCACCGCTGACCAGGTCGATCCAGCGGCCCTCGTCGCGAGGTGGCGCTCCGGGCAGTACTGCCGGGTCACAATCGGAAGCGGGCAATAGCAGCACGCCCCCGGGGCGGTCCAGCTCAATCCACCGGCCATGGTCGTTTTCACCCAGCTTACCGAGATCGCAGCCCTCGGCAAGAGCGGCATGTAAATGGCGGACGATACCTGCGCCGGCGAGGGGATTGTAGAGCCGGTCGACCAGGCCGCCGCTAAAGTAATAACCCCGGTCGATGCCGGTGAAATTATCGAGATACACCGTCATATCGTCACTCGCCAGGGCGCCGACCACGGCCTCGGCGATACGGTTGGCGTCGTGGCGTTCGGTCTCATCCCGGTCCAGCTGTTTGCGATGAGCGAACTGCACATGGACCGCTGCCCTGACGTCAAAACCGCCAACACAGCGACGAATCGCCGCGATCGCCGGGGCCAGAGCTTCCTGCCAGGCGACACCGAAGACCAGGCCGTCGATTACCTCCCGAGCGCCGTCGAGCGCCAGCAACGCCTCTACCGCACCGCGCTCGTCAACTCGCAGACCGTGGCTGCTGCTGAAGGCTTCCACCAGGGCGCGATGAGCATTGAAAACTATCGGCGTCGAACCCTTCAATGCTGCCATGGGAGCCAGCAAGTCAACCAGACTGGCAACTGGCGCGATGACTTCCCATGCCACGAGGGTATCTCCGTTCGTCTTCAGAGCCTCGGCCGCCGCACCTTGAGGCAGACCGTAGGAATAGGCGGTGAAACGGTGCCCGAGGTCGGCGAGCTCGGCCATGCGGGTGCCGGTTTCAGGATCCGCCAGGTCATCCAGCGGCACGCGCAGATCGCGCACGCCCATCTCCCACAAGGCCATCAGCGGGTAGTCATTGCGGATGCGTTTGCGCCTGAAGGCATCGAGACCCCAGGGGGTCGGGATGTCGACGCTGTCGCACCAGGGTTGGCGCAGGTAGAGGCCGGCGCCTTGATGATTGGGCTTTAGGCCATGGACCGGCGGTAATGGCTTTTCTGTTGGGGCTGTTTCCCCGACCTCTAAACCCCGACCATAGGTGCGAACCGTGTGATTGAGATGACCCTCGCCATGAACATCAACCACGGCGTATCCCAGCTTGGCACCGTCGTGGCGACCCTGTTTCATTTCCGGCTCGACCCGGAACAGTTCATGGTAGTCGTGGCGCAGAAAGCTGGGTGACGGCAGCACATAGCAGTTCGTCGGGCCATGACGATTGAAGAAGAAATTATGCACGTGGCCGGCGTAGTGGGCTTCGACCGCATAGCGCTCGAATAGACCAAGCAGCCAGGACCGGCCGGGCTCGTCGGTGGCATCGTAGTGCTGGGTCTCGTCGGGGCGCGACAGGTACGGCGGGTAGTGCGAGAACATGAAGATACGTCGCCCCTGGTTTTCTCCGAGCAGGGCTTCGAGCCATTGCCGTTGCGACTCCTCGCAGGGCAACCCTGAGTTGACGATCATGCCGTTGATAATCACGAACAGGCAGTCCTGGTGTTCGAAGGAATAGTAATGCGTCTGAAACTGGCTTTCGTACTCTGCGATCTTGTCATCGCTGACGGTTGCCCGAGCCTCCTGCGGACCCTGACCGGGAAGCGCCTTCTCACCGATGTCGTGATTGCCGGCCACCAGGTAAAGCGGACAATCGAGGTTTTCGTAGAGCCTGTGAAAGCGCTCCGCCGAATCCTCGTAGGCCGGGCTTCCGGGCACCGGGTGAACAATATCGCCAAGGTGGACGACAAAGTCCGGTTTCAGGGAATTGAGCCGATCGACCACATAGCGTGAGCGCGCCGCGCCAAGTTTGATGGTG
>JAAELR010000243.1 GCA_024226455.1 Paracoccaceae bacterium | reverse complement strand
TTCAGGGGTGACGTGGCGGGCCTGGTCGTCCGCGAGGGGCGGTCAGGAGGTGTCGGGAAGGGCGTACATCGCCTGGGCCGCCTTGGTGCCCTGGAACCAATGTTGGCCGACGCGCCGGCTCAGCCCGCGCAGGCGCTCAAGCGACCCGGGGGCGCGATGGAACTGGCGGCCCCACTGGGTCACGGTTCCCAGCCAGCCCTGCTCCTGGAGTTCGAGGCGGCGGAACACCGGCAGCATGCCGGCGGGGATGGCCCCCTTCTTGCCATCGCGGATCGCGCGACCGGTCCAGTCCACCAGCTCGGCGTAGTCCTCGAAGGTCAGCGGAACGATCGGCGGGGCGACGGCGGCGGGAATGCCAGCCGGCACACCGAGGTCGAAGGTGGGCATCGAGGCCACCGGGGCGAAGCCTGTCAAAGGTGACGGCGACACGAAGGTCGGCTGGCTCTGCGCCCCAGCCGGCTCGTTCGGTGAAACGGTCGGCAGATCAACGGCCCCGGAACCGGCGACAGCCTGCTCCTGCTGGTGGGCCAGGAGGCGTTCCTTTATAGAGGTGAAGTCGGACTGCTCCGGGGAGTCAGCGACCCCGGCACGGATCGGGTTGAGGTCAACATAAACCATGCAGGCCAGCAACGCGCCCTCGTCCAGTAGCGCCTGGCACTTGAAGCGGCCTTCCCAGAAACGCCCCTTGCATCCATCCTCCGCGTTCGCGCGGCGGGCGATGTGCTCGTTCAGGCAGCGCATGAACCAGCTAATGTCGGTCAGGCGTTCGCGCCATTGCGCGACCTTCGCGCCGAGGGCCACGTCCGGCGGGCCTTCAGCGTTAATGTCCAGCTCCGGGGCGTTGGCGAAAAGCTGGCGCCAGCGCGCGGCCACCTCCTGGTCATCCCACTGCGCAGCCTGCTCCTGATCGACATGGAGCACCAGATGATAATGGTTTGACATCACGGCGTAGGCATGGATCCGGATGGCGAAGATGCCCGCCAGCTCCTTGGCACGGCC
>JAAELR010000242.1 GCA_024226455.1 Paracoccaceae bacterium | reverse complement strand
GATCCTGTTTGGCATTGGCGAGGAGAATTCGGCGCGTGCGGGGCTCTCGCGCGAGGCGGTGGCGAAGGTCTGGGCGGCTGGCGGAAAGCTGTCGCTGGCGCAGCTGCTGCGTTGTCGGGTGCGCTATTTCAGCCACGGCATGGCGGTCGGGCGGGAGGGGTTTGTGGAATCGGTCTTCACCCTCGTGAGGGAAGCGTTCACGAGCGGGCGCAAGACGGGGGCGCGCAAGATGGTCGGCGGTGACTGGGACGGGTTGTGCGCGGCCAGGGCGCTGCGGGTCAAACCAGTCGATCCGGGCGGCAAGGTTGATTAATTGAGAACCCAGCTCCGGATGCCGTCCATGGCCAACGGCCATTTGTACCGCTTCTGGGGCAGAGGCCTGGATGCCGGAGGGCTTTCAGCCCATCTTTTCGGTTGACGCCTATGGGCTTGGAAACCCCGTTCTCCGGCCTGCGCCCTTGAACGATCCCCTCGCGCATGTTCCTGTCTCCCATGGCCGACAAGGACAAGATAGCCTTCCTCTTCATTGGCGTGTGTGGCTGTGGCAAGTCCACCATCGCAGAGGCATTCGCGCGCGCGGTCGGTGGCGAGATTCTCGACGGCGACGACTTCCACCCGCCGGCCAACGTCGAGAAGATGTCTGCCGGGATCCCGCTCGATGATCGCGACCGCGCCGAATGGCTCGCGGCGCTGCGCGATGCGATCAGCGCCTCGCCGGAGGAGCGCCTCTGCGTCGCCTGCTCGGCCTTGAAGAAGTCCTATCGCGATGTGCTGCGGGAGGCCGCTGCAGAAGTCCGGATCATCTACTTGCACGGCACGCGCGAACTCCTGCAGCAGCGGCTCGAGGCGCGCAGCGATCATT
>JAAELR010000241.1 GCA_024226455.1 Paracoccaceae bacterium | reverse complement strand
CTGGATTTCGGCGCCCAAGGCGTGGCGGTCGGGGATACGCCTGTCGAGACACTGGCGTGCGAGTGTGCTCAGTTCACATTCTGCGATGTTGAGCCATGAGCCATGTTTGGGCGTGTAGTGCCACTCAAACCGCCCGACGATACGGCGGGCCTCGGCGGGCGAAAACCCGGCACGCCGACCGGCGCGATGTCCTGCCCCTCGGTTCCCTGATGCGGGCAGGCAAGCAGCGTCGCCCCCCCCGTCAATTGAGCTCCTCCATCATTGATCGGTCACGTTCTTGGGCCATTTCACACGCCTCAAGGCTACTCGGTGGACAGCATTCCAGCATGGGGCTAGACACACCGGACAACGCTATCAGCCCGGACCCCTGACGCATGGCCAGCCTGAACGATATCCGGTCGACCTTTCTCGACTATTTCGCCCGCAATGATCACCAGATCGTGGCGTCATCGCCTCTGGTGCCCAGGAATGACCCGACACTTATGTTCGTGAATTCCGGCATGGTGCAGTTCAAGAATCTGTTCACCGGGGTCGAACGGCGTGACTACGTGCGTGCCACCACCAGCCAGAAATGCGTACGTGCCGGGGGCAAACACAACGACCTCGACAATGTCGGCTATACCGCACGGCACCACACGTTCTTCGAGATGCTGGGCAATTTCAGCTTCGGCGACTATTTCAAGACCGAGGCTATCCCTTTTGCCTGGAACCTGCTGACCCAGGACTTCGGCATCGATGCCTCTCGGCTGCTGACCACGGTTTATCACACCGATGACGAGGCGTTCGAGATATGGAAGAAGGTCGGCGTGCCCGAGGACCGGATCATCCGCATCGCCACGCATGACAATTTCTGGCAGATGGGCCCCACCGGACCCTGCGGGCCCTGCACCGAGATCTTCTATGACCATGGGGACCACATATGGGGCGGGCCTCCGGGGTCTGCGGAGGAGGATGGTGACCGGTTCATCGAGATCTGGAACATCGTCTTCATGCAGAATGAGCAGTTCGAGGACGGCTCGATGAAGGCGCTCGAGATGCAATCGATCGATACCGGCATGGGGCTGGAACGCATCGGCGCGCTGCTGCAGGGCAAGCACGACAATTACGACACCGACACCATGCGCGCACTGATCGAGGCCAGCGCGCATGCCACGTCCTCCGATCCCGACGGGCCCGACAATGTGCACCACAGGGTGGTGGCGGACCATCTGCGCTCGACCTCGTTCTTGATCGCCGACGGGGTGATGCCCAGCAACGAGGGGCGCGGCTATGTGCTGCGCCGGATCATGCGGCGGGCCATGCGGCATGCGCATCTGGCGGGCGCCAGGGACCCGGTGATGCATTCGATGGTCGGTGCCCTGGTAGCCGAGATGGGCCGCGCATTTCCCGAACTGGGCCGCGCTCAGCCGATGATCGAGGAAACGCTGAAACTGGAAGAGACGCGGTTCCTGCAGACCCTGGACCGCGGTCTGCGGCTGCTAGATGACGAGCTTGGCAAGCTGACCGATGGCGTCGATCTGCCGGGGGAGGCGGCGTTCAAGCTATACGATACCTTCGGCTTTCCGCTGGATCTGACCCAGGACGCGCTGCGCGAGCAGGGCCGCGGGGTCGACACCGCCGGTTTCGACAAGGCGATGGAGGCGCAAAAGGCCAAGGCGCGCGCCGCTTGGTCGGGATCGGGCGAGGCCAGGGACGCCACGGTCTGGTTCGATATCGCAGAGACACATGGCGGCACAGAGTTCCTGGGCTACGACACCGAAATCGCCGAGGGCGTGATCGCGGCAATCGTCGTCGACGGCAAGGTGGTGAACGCGCTGGAAGACGGCAAGACCGGCCGGGTTGTGGTCAACCAGACCCCGTTTTACGGCGAGGCCGGTGGCCAGGTGGGCGACCACGGCACCATCCGCTCACTGGCCGAGCATGACCATCACGGACTGATCGGCGATGTGCAGCGTTTTGCCGGGGGCCGGGTATTCGGCCACCAGGTGACGGTGTCCGCCGGGCGGTTGGCAGTGGGCGACGCGGTGCAGTTGAAGGTCGACCATTCGCGGCGCAGCGCCATCCGGGCCAACCACTCGGCGACGCACCTGCTGCATGAGGCGCTGCGCGGTACGCTGGGCGAGCATGTGGCGCAACGCGGCTCGCTGAACGCGCCCGACCGGCTGCGGTTCGATTTCAGCCACCAAAAGGCGCTTTCGGGAGACGAACTGGCCACCGTCGAGGTCGAGGTTAACGCCTTTGTCCGGCAGAACTCGCCCGTCATCACCCGGATCATGACGCCGGATGACGCGCGGGGGATCGGCGCGCAGGCGCTGTTTGGCGAGAAGTACGGCGATGAGGTGCGGGTGGTATCGATGGGCAATGCGCCGACCGGCAAGGGTGCCGATGGCAATACCTACAGTATAGAGTTGTGCGGCGGCACGCATGTGAAGCAGACCGGCGATATCGGGCTGTGCGTGGTGCTGGGCGACAGCGCCTCCAGCGCTGGTGTGCGGCGCATCGAGGCGCTGACCGGGCAGGCCGCACTGGACCATCTGGACACACAGGCCGCGCGGGTGGCAGAGATCGCCGAGATATTGCGCTGCGGCTCGGGCGACGTGGTCGACCGGGTGCGGGCGCTGGTGGATGAGCGCAAGGATCTGACGAACCAGGTGGCGACGCTTCGCCGTGAACTGGCGATGGTCGGCGGCGCGGGGCAGGGCACAGCGGTCGAGGTGCGCGAGGTCAACGGCATCGGCTTTCACGCGCAGGTGCTGCAGGGGGTTTCCGGTCGCGATCTTCCCAGCCTGATCGACGAGCACAAGTCCCGCATGGGCTCTGGCGCGATCCTGTTGATCGCCGATGCGGGCGGCAAGGCGGCGGTGGCCGCTGGAGTGACCGAAGATTTGACGGACAAGCTGAGCGCCGTCGATCTGGTGCGTGCCGCGGTGGTCGAACTGGGCGGCAAGGGCGGCGGCGGTCGTGTGGATATGGCACAGGGCGGCGGTAGGGACGCCGACAACGCAGAGGCTGCGATCAAGGCGGCCGAAAAGGTTCTGAAAGGGAAATGAAATGAGCGCGCTGTGGATTGCGACCGTGAATGTCACCGACGAAGAGGCCTATGGCAGATATGCTGCGCTGGCCACCAAGGCGATCGCCGCCGGCGGTGGCCAGATCCTCGCCCGTGGCGGGCGCTATGTTCAACTGGAAGGACCCGACCGGCCACGCAATGTGGTGATCCGCTATCCCAGCGTCGAGGCGGCAGAGGCGGTCTATAACTCTGAACTCTACCAGGAGGCGCTGAAGCACGCCAAGGGTGCTTCGGAACGCGAAGTGGTAATCATCGAAGAGCTTTAGCCGGCGGGCGGTCGCGAACCGCATTGCCCCCGATCACGCGGCCTGTGTTGCCACGCTCGTGACGGCGCTTGGGGGCACGGAACAGCCGACACAACAGCCCGCGCGGGGCCCGTGTCGACCGGCATGTCCAGGTGCCGCATCCGATCGGATCTGCCCCCGGGGGGGCGGCAATATGGCCCCCTCCACCGGATCAGGACGATGGCATTCTGGCGGGTTCTTGCCGGGGCTTTGGCGGATTGGCGGAATGGTGCCGTGCTGTCGGCTGGGGATCGCCGGTTTGGCAACACCCGGTAACACCCTGAAACGTACGGGTGATTCGCCTTCTTCCCAATGTGAAATGTGGCAGACCCAGCGATTTGAAAAACAATCCCGGCAATTTCCCGTCTTTGTTTCTGTTCGTAAACCAATGCCAAAATCGGCTCTTGCCCCGACCCGCCGCAAAGTGATGCGCCGGTACCACAGTTCGGGTGATTTTGCCCAAAATTTTTGGGGTTTCGCCACATTATCGCCACAACTTGCGTCGGTCCCCTAGGTCATCGGAAAACCAACATGGTAAATAGGGGCCACTTTTTTTGGGTAACGGAGGTTCTACAAAATGAAATCTATCCTGACTGCTGCTGCCGCCGCTCTGGTTCTGACAACCGGTTCGGCCATGGCCTGGGAAGGCCGCACTGTTGCATGCTTTGAAAAGGAGTGGGTGGGCGCGACCTATACGACCAGGGAAGTGCTGCACATGGCGGCAATGGAGAAATTCGAGCATGTCAATGGCCGCATCGAGCTGGTCCGCTATCCCGCCGTCTATCGCCAGTACAGAACCAAGGTGAGCGATGGAAGGTGGATTATGAAGCAGGTTCTCTGCGGCTGCCCGAAGTGCTGATAGCGCTCTGACGGGGTGCGCCGGTGACATCCCCATCGGCGCAACTCTGTAGGTAACGAGTCACTTGAGTTGAGAAGTAGTATAAAGCGCGGGGGTTGCTCCGCGCTTTTTCTTTGGCGTCTTACTGTGCCGCACGGGCCCGGCGCTTGCGTTCATGCGGGTCGAGGTAGCGTTTGCGCAGCCGCACCGCGTTCGGGGTGACCTCGACCAGTTCGTCGTCGTCGATATAGGCGATGGACTGTTCCAGGCTCATGAGTATCGGCGTGGTCAGGCGCACTGCCTCGTCGCTGCCGCTGGCACGCACGTTGGTCAGTTTCTTGCCCTTGAGCGGGTTCACCTCGAGATCGTTGTCGCGGTTGTTCTCGCCGATGATCATCCCGGTATAAACCGGCTCTTGCGCGCCGATGAACATGCGGCCGCGCTCTTCGAGGTTCCATAGCGCATAGGCCACAGAGGTGCCGTTCTCGATAGAGATCAGCACACCGGCGCGGCGGCCAGGGATGGCACCTTTCCAGGGGCTCCAGCCGTGAAACACGCGGTTCAGCACGCCGGTGCCACGGGTGTCGGTCAGGAACTCGCCGTGATAGCCGATCAGCCCGCGGCTGGGCACATGCGCCACGATGCGGGTCTTGCCGGTGCCGACGGGTTTCATCTCTGTCATCTCGCCCCGGCGCGGCCCGGTGAGTTTTTCGATCACCGCGCCGGAATGCTCGTCATCGACGTCGATGGTGACCTCTTCAATGGGCTCGTGACGGGTGCCGTCGATCTCTCGGAACAGTACCTGCGGGCGCGAGATTGAAAGCTCGAACCCCTCGCGGCGCATGTTCTCGATCAATACGCCCATCTGCAACTCGCCGCGTCCCGCCACCTCGAAAGCCTCGCCGCCCGGGGTGTCGCTGACGCGGATGGCGACGTTCGACTCGGCCTCTTTCATCAGCCGGTCACGGATCACGCGGGACTGCACCTTGCTGCCGTCACGGCCCGCCAGCGGGCTGTCGTTGATGCCGAAGGTGACAGAGATGGTCGGCGGGTCAATGGGCTGGGCCGCGAGAGGTTCATCAACGGCCAGCGCACAAAGCGTGTCCGAGACGGTGGCCCTGGACATGCCCGCAAGGCTGACGATGTCGCCGGCGACGGCCTCGGTGATGTCCTGATGCGCCAGACCGCGGAAGGCTCGGATCTTGGTAACGCGAAACTGCTCGATCTTCTGGCCTACCCGGGAAAGCGCCTGAATGGTCTGGCCAACCTTCAGTTTACCGGTCTCAATCCGGCCCGTAAGGATGCGACCCACGTAGGCGTCGGCCCCCAGCGTGGTGGCGAGCATCGAGAAGTCCTCGTGGTGATGCGCCAGCTGGCGCGGTGCGGGGACGTGGTTGACGATCAGGTTGAACAGCGCCGCGAGATCCTTGCGCGGGCCGTCCAGATCCGCATCGGCCCAACCCGAGCGCCCAGAGGCGTAGAGATGCGGAAAATCGAGTTGATCCTCGTCGGCATCCAGCGCGGCGAAGAGGTCGAAGCATTCGTCCAGCGCCCGGTCGGGCTCTGCGTCGGGCCTGTCGACCTTGTTCAGCACCACGATGGGGCGCAGACCCAGCGCCAGCGCCTTGGAGGTGACGAACTTGGTCTGCGGCATCGGGCCCTCGGCGGCATCTACCAGCAGTACCACGCCATCGACCATGGACAGGATGCGTTCCACCTCGCCCCCGAAATCGGCGTGGCCGGGGGTGTCGACGATGTTGATCCGGCTGCCCCTCCACTCGACGCTGGTGGCCTTGGCCAGGATGGTGATGCCGCGTTCGCGTTCAAGATCGTTGCTGTCCATCGCACGCTCTGCCACGGCCTGCCCGGCGCGGAAGGCGCCCGACTGTTTCAGAAGCTCATCGACCAGCGTGGTCTTGCCATGGTCCACATGGGCGATGATTGCGATATTTCGCAGGTCCATAGTTTCGTGCCTTTCGGGGAGTTGCGCGCGGGGTATCGCGAGCCCCGGTGAAAGGCCAGCGAAAATCGCGCGCAAGCTGCCAAAATGTGCGCTTCCGCGCTCTCTTATTCGGCAAACCCGACAGGCAACGTGAAATGGTGGGGGTCGTGGTCCTTGTGGGCGGGCTGGCGAGCCCGCAGCCGCGATCAGTGCGACGCGTTGCCAGAGAACAGGTGGATGACCAGCAGACCGGCGAGGATCATGGCAATGCCTAGCACCGCAGGCAGGTCGAGGCGCTGGTCGAAGAAGAATTGCCCGATCAGCGCGATGAAGACGATGCCGACCCCTGACCAGATCGCATAGGCGACGCCGACGGGGATGTATTTCAACACGACGGCCAGAAAATAAAACGACAGCGCGTAAGCGACCACAACCAGAACCGAAGGCACGAGCCGGGTGAATTGCTGGCTGGCCTGCATTGCGCTGGTGCCGATGGTTTCCGTCAGAATTGCCAGGATGAGAGCAATATAGCCTTTGGGCATTGGCGGGTTCCTGTGGAAAGGCGCAGCGGTTTGGTCATTGGTGGCATTCAAGCCCGGACAGGCTGCAACAATCGAGAGGAAAATGCGCCCATGACGCAATTGCGACGAGGGGTCGCGGGGCCTCTCGTTCGGTATACATTGGTATGCATTGACTTGCCGGCCTTGCTTCGATAGGCGGTGGCGCAGCGGCGCAGAACGGAACGGCAGGCTCAAGCCCGCCCCGGGGTTGCGCATTGGCGGGGTTCGTTATTGCAAGACGGACCGGCAACCAGGAGACGAGACCGATGGCAAACACCAAAACCCCCGATATCATCTATACCAAGGTGGATGAAGCGCCCGAACTGGCCAGCGCATCGTTCCTGCCGATCATCCGCCGTTTCGCCGGTGCCGCCGGGGTAGAGGTCGGCGTCAAGGACATCTCGCTGGCCGGCCGCATCATCGCGGCTTTCCCCGAGAGCCTGACCGAGGCGCAGCGCCAGCCTGACGACCTGGCCGAGCTCGGCGAGTTGGTGAAGACGTCTGGCGCCAACGTGATCAAGCTGCCCAACATCTCGGCCTCTGTGCCGCAGTTGGTGGCCGCCATCGAAGAATTGCAGGGGCAGGGTTATGCGCTGCCGGATTATCCCGAAGAGCCCGGCACCGACGAAGAGAAATCGGTGCGGACTCGTTATGACGCGATCAAGGGCTCGGCGGTGAATCCGGTGCTGCGCGAAGGCAATTCCGACCGGCGCGCCGCGCGCGCGGTGAAGAACTACGCCCAGAACAATCCGCATTCCATGGGGGCGTGGTCGGCGGACAGCAAGACCAAGGTCAGTTCGATGCCCGGCGGTGATTTCTATGCCAACGAGAAGTCGGCCACCATCAGCGCCGCGCAGGCGGGTGACGCGACGATCGAATTTGTCGGCAAGGACGGCGCGGTGACGGTGCTGAAGACCGGCTGGCCGCTGCAGGAAGGTACCGTGGCGGATGCGACTTTCATGTCGGTGAAGGCCCTGAGCGCCTTTCTGGCCGATGCCATCGAAGACACCAAAACCGACGGCACCATGTTCTCGCTGCATCTGAAGGCAACGATGATGAAGGTATCGGACCCGATCATTTTCGGCCACGCGGTCAGGGCCTGGCTGGCACCCATCTTCGATAGACATGGGCCCGCGCTGGAAGACGCGGGCGTGAACCCCAATTCCGGCATGGGCGACGTGCTGGAGCGGATTGCCGAGATGCCCAACGCGGCCGAGATCCAGGCCGAGATCGAGGCGCTGACCGCCACGCGACCGGCGATGTACATGGTCGACAGCGACCGCGGCATCACCAACTTGCATGTGCCCAGTGACGTGATCATCGACGCCTCGATGCCGGCGCTGATCCGCGCTGGCGGCATGGGCTGGGACGCGTCCGGGACCAAGGGCGACTGCAACTGCGTGATCCCCGATAATTGCTATGCGCCGGTTTATGACGAGGCCGTCAGGTTCTTCAGAGCCAATGGCGCGCTGAACCCGGCCACCGCCGGGGCGGTCGCCAATGTGGGCCTGATGGCGCAGAAGGCGGAAGAATACGGATCGCACCCGACGACTTTCGAGGCCCCCGCCGATGGTACGATCCGCATCGTGCTGGCAAATGGCGAGGTGCTGCATTCGCATGAGGTCGAGACCGGCGACATCTGGCGTGCGTGCACGGTGAAGAAAGCCCCGATCGAGAACTGGATCCAGTTGGCGATGGACCGGCAGCGATTGACCGGGTCTCAGGCGATTTTCTGGCTGGATGCGGATCGGGCGCATGATGCAGAGCTGATTAGGCACGTCAGCCTCGCGCTGCAAGCCGCTGGTGTGGCGGGAAAATTCCAGATCACGGCGCCGCGCCAAGCGACCCGCGCTTCGTTAGAGACGATCACTGCGGGTAGCGATTCTATTGCCATCACCGGCAACGTGCTGCGCGACTATCTGACTGACCTGTTCCCGATCCTGGAACTGGGCACGTCCGCCAAGATGTTGTCGATCGTCAAGCTGATGAATGGCGGCGGGTTGTTTGAGACAGGCGCCGGCGGTTCGGCGCCCAAGCATGTGCAGCAATTGCTAGCGGAAAATCACCTGCGCTGGGACTCGATGGGAGAGTTCTGCGCGCTTGGCGAGTCGCTCAATTTCCTCGCAGACGTCAGCGGCAACCCAAAGGCAGGCGTGCTTGGAGCCGCGGCAGAGGCGGCCACGCAGGGCATCCTCGACCACGGTCGCTCTCCGGGGCGCAAGGTCGGCCAGCCAGACAACCGCGCCAGTCATTACTGGTTCGCGCGCTACTGGGCCGAGGCGCTGGCCGCACAGGGCGACGACGCCGAACTGGCCGCCAAATTCGCACCTTTGGCGAAGGCGCTGGCGGAGGCAGAGGCGGCGATCCTGGACGAACTTGGCGGCAATGGCGGCGTCCCGGCCGAAACCGGCGGCTACTTTCACGGGTCAGACGAACTGACCGCCGATGTGATGCGCCCCAGCGCCAAGCTGAACGCTATTATTGGTTAGGCAGGGACTCGGGAAACGTCAGGCCGCGCCTCGGCGCGCGGCCTGTAGCGCAAGTTGTTGCCGCGCAAGTACGCAAGCTGCTGCCTTTGAGCTATTGGTAATTACTCACCCCCCTTGCGCGCGCCCTTGTGGTCGCTCGAGATCTCTGAATCTATGGGGCCATGGATCGAGACACCCTTAAGAAGTTGAGCAAGGACGAGCTTGTTGAGGCTTACCTGGAACTACAGTCCAAAATG
>JAAELR010000240.1 GCA_024226455.1 Paracoccaceae bacterium | reverse complement strand
TTGGTGGAAATCTTGGAGACGACGACTGCAACGCTCCCAAAACCGCCGTCTGCGCAGGCGACGCCGCCGTCAGGCTTGAAAACACCGGCGAAAACCGTCAATCTCCACCCAACACTAAGTTACTTGGGAAATGTCGGTTGAAAGGAATCTTGGTGAAGTTCAGCTGTCGGGGTCACAGGTCGCCACGGCGCAGATCCACCAATCAGGGTAGCGTTCAAGAAGCTGGTATTCCGCGCTGTACGCATCCCCCCTGTCCGCAAATATCGCAAAGCAGGTCGCGCCCGACCCGGACATGCGCACCACCAAGGCTCCCAGTTCCGACAACGCTTTCAGCACTTCTGCAATGCGGGGTTCGAGCGCTTGCGCTGCGTTTTCCAGGTCATTTCTTTGGTCACGCAGCCAGCCGCAAAACTCATGCACCGACCCGTGCCGGGGCATGTCGGGCATGGGAGGATTGCCTTTTCGCTCCAACGCGCAAAACACCGCCGGTGTGCTCACTGCAACGCCGGGATTGACCAACACAATAGGCAAGTCTGGAATACCCGAAACCGGTTCGACCCTATCGCCAATGCCCGACACTCGGCAGGTGCGTGCCTTGAGACAGGCAGGCACATCCGCGCCCAGAATAGCTGTGTCTTTGGGCTCAGGAAGACTGCGCCCAAAGCACTTTGCCAATGCCAACAACATTGCCGCGGCGTCTGATGATCCACCGCCAATTCCCGCTGCCGCTGGCAGGTGCTTTTCCAGTTCTACGGCCACGAACGGTGTGCCGAACCATTCCGCTGCACGCCAGACCAGGTTTGATGCGTCGGTCGGGACGCCAGCGGCCATCGGTCCAGAGACCGTCAATGACAGATTTTCTGCCGGGGTTACCTTTAGCCGGTCACCAACATCCGCAAACACCACCAGCGAATCCAGCAAGTGATAGCCGTCGGCCCGCTGCCCGGTGACGTGCAGTGTCAGGTTTATCTTGGCCGGAGCGAAAGCCTCAACCGTCTTGTGCGGTGACCTCAATTGGAGCGGCTCCCTCTTCCTCCAGAACAATGTCCAGCCCGACCTCCAGCTTGCGGCGGATGCGGTCGGCGTCCTTTTCCTCGGGGTCGAAGCTGAGCGCGCGTTTCCACTGGAATTCCGCCTCGATCCGGCGGCCCACAGCCCAATAGGCATCGCCCAGATGGTCGTTGACGATGGGGTCCACCGGCATCAGTTCGGTGGCGCGTTCCAGATTGGTGACCGCATCGCGATATTGCCCCGTCCGATACTGCACCCAGCCGAGCGAATCGACGATATAGCCAGAACCCGGCTGCGCCTCCACGGCCTGTTCGATCATCCCCAACGCTTCATCGAGATTGGCTCCCATCTCGACAAAGCTGTAGCCGAGATAGTTCAGCACCTGCGCCTGCCCCGGGTTCAGCTCCAGCGCGCGGCGGAAATCGGGCTCTGCCAGTTCCCAGCGATCTTCGCGCTCATGGCTGATACCGCGAGCGAAGAACACCAGCCACTGCGCCCGCTGCGGATCGTCATAAAGCGCGATCGCCGCGTCATAGGCCTTGCTGGCCTCGTCATAGCGTTCCAGCCCGCGCAGCGTGTCGCCCAACGTGATATGCACCAGCGCGTTGTCGGCCTGGGCGCGCGCAAGCTGTTGCAGCACCTCGACGGCGGCCTCGGTCCTGCCGGATTTGCGCATCGCCTCGGCGCGGCCCAGTTCGGCGGCATCGAACGAGGGGTGACCGCGCGGCACCTTGTTGTAGCTCTCGGTCGCCAGTTCGTAGCGTTCGAGCTTTTCCAGAAGGGCGGCACTCATCAACACCGCATCCACCTGGCCGGGGCGCAGATATTCGGCCAGCCGACTGTAAAGCAGGGTATAGCCGTCAGCCGCCTCCCCGTTGAGCGCCCCGGCAACGACCAGGAACACCTCGGCCGCCCCGTCCCTGGCGTTGCCGACCGCGTCGAAATCCAGCGGTTTGCCGGCCTCCAGTTCGGCGCGCATCTGCGCCATGGTCGGGTCGAGATCAGGGCCGAAGCTCTGGTCGATAAGCTCGACCGCATCCGGGTTGCGTTCCAGCTGGCTCAGCACCTGGGCAAAAGCGATCACGCCGCGGCGGGTCAGCTGCAGCGTGCCATGCGCCCGGCCCGACAGGATCTCGTCGGCGCCCTCAAAATCGCCCACCAACGCCAGCGCCAGCGCCTTGTGGTAGAGCCCGAAAATCTCGATGCCCTCAGTGTCCGCAACCTCGTCAAAGCTCTGCAGCGCGTCCGACATCTGGCCCTGCCCAAGCTGCGCCCAGGCCTTTAGCAGCCCGTCGACCAGCGCGCCCACCGACTGCCCGGCCTCGATGTCGGCCAGCAGGCCGTCGTAATTCTCTCGCCGGAAACCGTCGGCCATCAGCGCCATGTTGGCCAACTGGCTGGTGGCGCCCAGCCCGGCCAGCCGCCGGGCCAGGGCGACGGCGCGGTCAATCCGGCCGAGGCCGAGATTGGCCATCACCGCACCTTCCATCAGCTCCGGGTTGCCCGGGTCCTGCATGATGGCGCGCGAGTAATAGTCCGCCGCTGCGCGGTAGTCGCTGAAGAGAACCGCGTGACGAGCCGCCAGGTAAGAGCCAGCCACGCCCTGCGGCAGGGCAGGAGTGGCGAGCCCGAAGCTCAGCAGGATGGCGGCAAGGGGTTTCAGCAAGGGTCTGATTGTCACGTCGGCGGCCTCATGAGTTCACTGGCGGGCAACCTAGCCCGCAAATGACCGCCAAGCAATGCGGCTGCGCCAAAACGGCAACTCTTGACGCAATTGTCAGGGCGCGATGCGCAAGACCCCAACGAATTCTCGGGCCAGAGAGCAAGAGGCCCCGGGTCAAACCCGGGGCAGCGGGTCACATATTGGGGTAATTCGGTCCGTCGCCGCCCTGCGGCACCGTCCAGGTGATATTCTGGCTGGGGTCCTTGATGTCGCAGGTCTTGCAGTGCACGCAGTTCTGGAAGTTGACCACAAAACTTCCCTCCACCACCTCGTAGACCCCGGCCGGGCAATAGCGCTGTGCCGGTTCGGCGAACTTCGGCATGTTGACCGACATCGGCAGGCTCTCGTCGGTCAGCCGCAGATGTGCAGGCTGGCTTTCTTCGTGGTTGGTGAACGAGAAGCTTACATTGGTAAGTCGGTCGAAACTGAGCCTGCCGTCGGGCTTGGGATAGTCGATGGTCTTGTACCTGCGGGCTTCGCCGGTAGAGGCCGCATCGGTCTTGCCATGCTTC
Source organism: Paracoccaceae bacterium (assembly GCA_024226455.1). Taxonomy (GTDB): domain Bacteria; phylum Pseudomonadota; class Alphaproteobacteria; order Rhodobacterales; family Rhodobacteraceae; genus JAAELR01. Next base: position 7,517 of record JAAELR010000240.1, on the reverse strand, counting down.
AGCGTGCCGAAAAGAGTGAACCCGACCGTGTTGGTCCACATGTCGAAGCCGCCCAGCACAAGGTTGGTCAGCATGCCCCATTTCGACCACATCGGCTTGATGTTGCGGACCTTTTTCAGGTCCTTGCCGATGGCACCGCCGCGCACCTCGTCCTCGTAGGCGGTCAGCTCGTCGCCACCCCGGCCCTCCCCGATCGCCGCATGGGCCACCTCCGCGGCGATCTTGCCCGACAGCATCGCGTTGTGGTTGCCCTTGACGCGCGGCACGTTGACCATACCGACCGAACAGCCCAGCAGCGCCACGCCGGGCGCCACCATTTTGGGCATCGACTGATAGCCGCCCTCGCTGATCGCCCGGGCGCCATAGGCAATACGCTTGCCGCCCTTCAACAGTTCGGCGACCATCGGGTGATGCTTGAAGCGCTGGAACTCCATGTAGGGGTACAGATGTGGGTTCTTGTAATTCAGGTGCACCACAAAACCGATGAAAACCTGGTTGTTTTCCAAGTGATAGACAAACGACCCGCCGCCGGCGTTGCGGCCCAGCGGCCAGCCCATGGTATGGGTGACAGAGCCTTCGCGGTGCTTGTCGGAATCGATCTCCCAGATTTCCTTCATGCCCAGCCCAAATTTCTGCGGCTCCTTGTCGGCGGACAGGTCGTATTTGGCGATCACCTCCTTGGCGAGTGAGCCGCGCACGCCCTCGGACAGGAAGACGTAGCGCCCGTGCAGCTCCATGCCGGGCTCGTAGGATGGGCCCGGCGTGCCGTTGGCCTCTTTGCCGAACTCGCCCGCAACAACGCCTTTGACCTCTCCGTTTTCGCCATAGACCAGTTCGGAACAGGCCATACCGGGAAAGATCTCGACGCCCATTTCTTCGGCCTGTTCGGCCATCCAGCGACAGACATTGCCCATGCTGACAATGTACATGCCGTGATTCGACATCAGCGGCGGCATCGGCCAGTTCGGCACCCGCAACGCCCCGGCCTGACCCAGCAGGTAGAACCGGTCGCTTTTGACGGCGGTATTCAGCGGCGCGCCCTTTTCCTTCCAGTCGGGGATCAGCGCGTCGAGGCCGCATGGGTCCAGCACCGCACCGGAAAGGATGTGCGCACCGACCTCGCTGCCCTTTTCCAACACCACCACGTTCAGATCGGTATCGAGCTGCTTGAGCCGGATCGCCGCCGACAACCCCGCAGGCCCCGCGCCCACGATCACCACATCGTATTCCATCGACTCGCGTTCGATCTTTGCCATTTCAGTCTCCCCGGGGCTGCAACCGCGCAATCTTCTGACGCAAGCCTCCTACTTGCCCACAAAAGAAGCGTCAATCGCAACACGACGCGAACGGTCCGCTCATCAAGCCCTTGCGGGCTTTCCTCGCTGCCGCCCCGCCAACGAGGAAAGCCCGCAAGGGCTTGATGAGTGGCCTGCGATGCGAACGCGCCAGGGTCTTGCGGAGCATCAAAAGACCGGAACCACCTGAAACACCGTGGCGCCCGGGGCCAGTTGCCAGACCCTGTAGGCCGAGGTGCCGAACAACAACGTGCCGTCAGCGCCTTCGGCCATCGCCGTCACCCTCTCGGTCGGCCCGGGCAGATCGCTGGCCTAGACCGGGCTCGCCGATAGCGCCGTCCTGCAACGAATGCACCCGCGCCTCGCGGCCATTGGCCAGCACCTTTTTGGTGCCATCATCGCTTTTCCGGGCGAACGAGGCGTATTGCTCACCCATATGGTAAAGCACCGTGCTGCCGTCCGGTCCAATCACCACGCTGCCCGGCAGCACCTTTTCCTCGGCTTGCGAGCTTTGCGAGTTGGTCAGCCGACGCTTTGCCAGTTTTGGATTTCTTGTTCATCTTCACTCCTTGACGGTTACGATGAACCCGAAATCCTCCGTTGTTCAATCCTCAAATCTGCCCCACAGGCGCTGACGTCAGTCAGGCAAGAGCGCTGATCTCCTCAGCGGTGACGGCCTGGGTCGCAAGTCCTGCGACGGACCCCAGAACGGTCAGAACACACACCTGTAGCAAACTCCCTTGCAGCAATGCCAATCCTGCGCCCAAAAAAAACCGGAATGCGCGCCCGGGCATGCTTTGCCGATGCCTGCAATCAGTGACTTGACATTCCCCCGCGCCCGCTTGACTTAGATGGATCAACCTGGACCCAACGACCTCTTTGACGGAACACCCGCCATGGAAAAGATCCCAATGACCCGTATCGGCCACGCCGCGCTGAGCGACGAGCTGAAGCAGCTGAAGTCGGTGGAGCGCCCCGCCGTGATCAAGGCAATTGCCGAGGCGCGCGAGCACGGCGATCTTTCCGAGAATGCCGAGTACCACGCGGCCCGTGAAAAGCAGGGTTTCATCGAGGGCCGGGTGAAGGAACTCGAGAGCATCCTGGGGCTGGCCGAGGTATTCGACCCCGCGTCGCTATCGGGCCCGATCAAGTTCGGTGCCACGGTGCGGCTGGTCGACGAGGACACCGACGAGGAAAAGATCTATCAGATCGTCGGCGAACCCGAGGCGGATATCGAGTCCGGCAAGCTGAACATCAGGTCTCCGCTGGCCCGCGCCCTGATCGGCAAGGAAGAGGGCGACAGCGTCGAGGTGCGCACACCCGGCGGCGAAAAGGGCTATGAGGTTCTGAGCATCGATTATATCTAGGGTCCGGCTACGTTCCCTGACCCCAGGAGCCCGAATGGCAGATCAAAAGCGACAACCGCCTACATGGGAGTTGGGCATCCACAACAGCAAAGGCAGGTCACCTGGCGTCACTGCCGCCGAGGTGATCGCGGCTGTGCTGTCGCTTCTTTGGATCGCCGGTGTCGGCGCGTTTTTCATGTTCGCCCGCTCGTCAGGCGCGCCGCCGCTCGACAGTTTGCGCTTTGTGATGACGCTGATGGCGATCTTCCTGCCAGTGGCGCTGATCTGGGTCGCGGCGGCGGCGGCGAAATCCAGCCGCATCATGCGAGAGGAATCCGCTCGGCTGCAGGCGGCGATCAACGCCATGCGCCAGACCTATATCCAGTCGCAACAGCAGCCGTCCGGGGTGAAGCCCTCAGTCGAGCGCAAGCTTGAAGAGATCGCAGCCGCCCAGCGCAAGACCGAGACCGCGATTGCCACCTTCACCTCGATCCGCCCCGAACCCGACGCGCAGGCGGCGGAAAAGCCCGCCCTGCCCGCCGGCGAAGAGGCCGCCGAGCAGGGTCGGCTGGCGCTCGGCACGCCCGCCGAAGAGCTTGTCACGCCGATCAACACCGCAGATTTCATCCGGGCGCTGAATTTCCCAGAGACCGCCGAAGACAAAGAGGGCTTTCGTGCCCTGCGCCGCGCCCTGCGGGACCGCCAGACCGCGCAGTTGGTACAGGCCAGCCAGGACGTGCTGACCATGCTTTCGCATGATGGCATCTACATGGACGACCTGCGACCCGACCGGGCCCGTCCCGAGATCTGGCGCCGCTTCGCTCAGGGCGACCGTGGCCGCGCCATCGCAGGCCTGGGCGGCGTGCGCGACCGGTCCTGTCTGGCTTTGACCGCCGGGCGCATGCGCCAGGACCCGATCTTCCGCGACGCAGCACACCACTTTCTGCGCCGCTTCGACCGCACCTTCGCGGGTTTTGAGGAAAATGCCAGCGATACCGACATCGCCGCCCTCAGCGACACCCGCACCGCCCGCGCCTTCATGCTGCTGGGCCGGGTCACCGGGACATTCACATAAGGGTCAGGACCGGTTGTCTCTGCCACAGGTGCAGGGACGGTTTCAGATCGAACGACGCGGTTTCATGGCGCATCCGGGAACCAGCCGGGGTGCCGTTCCCGGGGATATGTCAATTGGCGGCGGCTGCGACCGTAGGACGATCCAGCGGACCCTGCCGAGAGACAGACAGCCCCACGGGCAATACCCAAGCAAGAGCCCGCCCGCCGCAATCGGCAATTGCCAATTGCGGCGGGCTGCCGGCTCGGCTACCGGGGACCGACAGGTCATCGGCGGGTCTGCCCATGCTGCAAGCACAAAGCTCAACGAGTTTCTGGCGCGGGTTTCGCGACGGGCTGCCCTTTATCGTTATCCTTGGGCCTTTCGTCACCATCTTCGGCGTGCTCGGCACTGAGGCGGGGCTTTCCATCGCCCAGATGATGGGCTTTTCGGTCCTGGTGGTGGCGGGCGCGGCGCAGTTTACCGCGTTGCAACTGATGACCGAAGAGGCGCCGACGCTGATCGTGCTGACCACGGCCCTCGTGGTCAATCTGCGCATGGCGATGTATTCTGCCGCCCTTGCCCCGCATCTCGGCCCCGCGCCGCTCTGGCAGCGCATGCTGCTGGCCTATTTCAACGTCGACCAGACCTTTGCGCTTGGCCAGGCGGAGTACGAACGCGATCCGGGCCAGCCGCTGGCCACCAAGATCGCCTATTTCGCCGGTGTCGCAGCACCTCTGTGTCCGCTCTGGTACGGCTTTACCCTGGTCGGCGCCCTCGCTGGCGAGGCGATCCCGCATGCCTATGCGCTCGATTTCGCCATTCCCATCGCCTTTCTCGCGCTGATCGGTCCGGCGCTGCGCACCGCCTCCCACGTAGTCGCGGCGCTGACCTCGGTGACCGTGGCACTGGCGCTGGCCTGGCTGCCCTCGGGGCTGGGCCTGATTCTGGCAGCCATGGCGGCAATGGCAGCCGGGGCGCAGGTGGAGTTGTGGCCGGACGCTACCGCGGCAACCCAGAGGCGGCGAGGCTACTGGCAGCCACGGCGGTGCTGGCGGTCGGGGTTAGGACCCGCAACGTGCTGTGGGCAATCCTGGCAGGGGCAGCAACGCTATACGCGATACTCTATCTCGCTGGCTGAGCCATACCGCAGCGAAGAGAGACCCGAAGGGGCCGATGAGCCGACCGCCTAGAGCCGCGGCACCACGGCCACGCGGTTCTCGTCAGGCGAATCGTCACGCAGCACCCGGCGCGCCACCCCGGACAGCGTGTCGACATATTCCATCAGCTTGACCGGACGAAACGTGCTCGGAGCGCCGGCGAATTCGGGTATCTGGGCCAGAATTTCGGTGTTGGCGCGGGTGCAGTATGCCTTGGGCACCGCGCCATAGGCCTGCACCAACTGCAGCGCCTTCTCGGCGCTAGCCGCCGACACCGGCACCTCTTGGGTGACCACGTGCCACCTGTCGCGCGCGTGATAGTCCAGATAGAACTCCACCGCGGCGTCCTGCATGCCGAAATGAACATCGTTGCGTTCGGGGTTCTGCGGGTGATGCCAGGAGCCCGCCGGATCGAAGATCAGCCGCTGCGAACCATTGATCAGCAGCGCCGAGTGGCCCCCGGAGCCGTTCTGGTTCGAGATCACCGTGATGACGGTGATCGAAGGCGGCGAGTTATGGCGGTAGATGGCGCGCTGCACCGCGTCGTCCGGCGCCCAGGCTTTCTCGGCCGCGCAGGCGGCGAGGAACAGAGGCAGAACCAAAATCAGTAGCACCCGCTTCATCGCAGCCCCCACACCGTTACCTCGTCAGCCGTTGAAAATCGCAAGCAGCACCAGCACCGCCAATATCATGATCACCGAACGGGTCACGAATGTCACGAACCCGGCAAAGGTATCTTCTTGAACCGAGATATCCATCTCGCCATGCTTGCATTCGGCCATCTGCCTTCACCTTCGATAGACGTTGTCGAAGCCGTCAATAATCGATTCACCCGGTCCTGTCACCTGTGAGTATCCGTTTCAGCGCAGTCGGGATTCATCTTTTTCATAATCGACCTCCAGCCGGAACCTGATCGGCCCAAATCCTGAGCCCCCGATTGCTTCAAATCGGCGGCCTGTGGGTGCGACGTCAGTTTCGCCGGCGCCGTTACCTGCGGTCAGGGAGCCGGGTATTGGGAAACCTTCTGTGGCGGCGGCGGGACCGGCTGCTTCACAGAGATCGAAGAGCCGGTGTCGACCGGCGGCCCGAGCAGCATTTCCAACGCCACAGAGACCGCGAACTCGCCAAACGTCGCGCTGGCGGTCGGCATCAAAGCCGGTGGTGGCAAATGGGGCGCTCTCATGAGCGTTTTCAGGTTTCCTGACACGTTGAAACTACCCCGCTGACACGAGGTGGTCAAATGTGTAGCCTGTGCAGGCGCTGGAGACGGTGGGCCGAACCGATGGTTATCATGCTCTCATCCGCGGATTGGTTACCGCCTGACCGGGTTCGATGCGGGAGTGCCTCTCTCTTAGACCGGATGTTTTTCCCAACGTCCTCCGAGGATTTCCCTATCAATGGCCGCTGCCATCTCCAGCATACTGCACAGGCAGCCTGAGCTGCCGCATTACGTGGACAGCGGCGTCTTGCGCGCAATGTCCCAGATGAAGCCAGCGAGCTCCCGCGCAATGGCGGCGAGCACGCGTGGTTGCGGTTTTCCGGTGTGCGACAGATGGCGGAATCGCTTGCACAGGCGGGTCTGGGCCTTCCAGCCGATATCTTTGATTTCCTGCGGCAGATGCGCAGAGCGCTTGAGATAGGGCTGCCCTTCCTTGGGCGGATGCCGGTAGGACCACCCTGCTTCCACCAGCATCGTCCGCGCCAGCGCGTTGCCAGTCTTGGTCAAGCGGCCATGCCGGGTCGTGCTGCCTCTGGAATGCTCGCTTGGGACCAGCCCCAGCCAGGCCATCAGCTGGCGCGGTTTTTCGAAGCGGGTGATGTCACCGATCTCAGCCACAACGGTCGCCGCGATGATCGTGTTCACGCCGCGAAGCGCCCGCAGGGCATCGACCACGGGGGCGAAGCGCCAGGTCTGGACCGCTTCATCGATGGCCTGATCCAGCGTGGCGACGCGGGCCTCAGCCTGGTCGACGGCCCGCTTCAACTCCTCGAAGGCCAATTGCTGATGCGAAAAGCGGAAGCGGCGCAGTTCCGCCAGCCACCGGCGATGTCGCTTGGTCCAGTAGCTACCATTCTCGTATCTCAACCCATGACGCAGCAGGAAGCTGAGCAGTTGCAGCTTGGCCACTTTTTCGGCGTCCATCGTCTGCTTGCGGGTGCGGATCAGGTCGCGCATGGCTTCCTGCTCCTCATCAGGCGTCCAGATCGGTGTCAGCTCACCGGCGCGCCACAGCCGTGCGAGCATCTCGGCATCGCGCCTGTCGGTTTTCACCCGATCTCCGGCCTTGCGCGGGATCATCGCTGGAGCGACGACGGCACACTCAAAGCCCAGCTTGGTGAGATGGCGGTGCAGGCCATAAACCGCAGGGACCAGCCTCATAGCAAAAGCTCGGCGTGTTCCCCGCCGCCGCCAGCTGCTTTGTCAGACGTAAAACAGAATCAGCCGTATTGGCGATGGTACCAAAGAAGCGGATCTCTCCGCCGCGGCCATCCTCAGCAACCGCTACGGCAATCGTGTCTTTGTGGGTAATTACTCACCCCCCTTGCGCGCGCCCTTGTGGTCGCTCGAGATCTCTGAATCTATGGGGCCATGGATCGAGACACCCTTAAGAAGTTGAGCAAGGACGAGCTTGTTGAGGCTTACCTGGAACTACAGTCCAAAATG
>JAAELR010000239.1 GCA_024226455.1 Paracoccaceae bacterium | reverse complement strand
CGATTCCGTAGGGTGGGCTTCCCATGTCCACCACTATTCAACCTATGGCGCCAGCCCGCTCGGCCCCGGCGCCTTACCGAACCTTCGAAGAACACATGCACCGTGGTCGGACCGGTAACATTGATTACTTCGGAGCTACCGGTCGGGGCCAGCAGCTCGATCGTCGCCGAGGTCATGTCGAACTGGTCGATCTCGACAAAGGGCCGCGGTACGTGCCGCGCCGCGCTCAGGGTATAGCCCGAGGGCTCCCCGTTGGCGAAATAGAGCGGGGTGTCCCGCAGACCTTCATATTGGTCTCCCTGGGCCGGCGGCTTGTGACGAATCACCGAACTCAGACGCTTGGGATCCCGGTTGTGCAGCACCGTGCCATCCGGCAACACGATCTCGAAGAAGACATCAAAGAAGCTGTCGGCCTGCCCCGTGCTTGTGAATGGCGGGATATCCAGGGTGCCGGCGGTGTTGTTGGCCTGCTCCTTGAGTTCACCCAGGGTCGGTATGCTGGGATTCAGGCGCACCTGCACCGGTCCCATGGAGCT
>JAAELR010000238.1 GCA_024226455.1 Paracoccaceae bacterium | reverse complement strand
GGTGCGTTTCCCAAGCTGGTCGAGATGGAACGCCGCTTCGGTTCGATCTTGCGCGCAGTGATCGCCGCCAGCCGCGGCAGCGAGCCGGGTCGGCAGCTGTTTTCCTGGCCAGGCGGTATCGCGACCCTGCCGCAGGCGCTGCCTGCAATCAAAACCGTGCGATCACGCCGGTCTCGCTGAGTTCGACGGTCAACTCGCGACCCTCGGCCGACAGCAACACCGGCAGCAGCAGGAACTGAACCTCGGCCGCGCCGATATCCGGTTTTCTACCGGACTCGGTCAATATCTGCCAAAGTCCGGCGTCGATCTTCATCCGGTCGGAGGTGCCAGAAACCTGCCAATGGCCATCCTCGCAAGTGACGGTGATCTGCCCACCCCAGGGCATCGCCGTTTCGAAGCATTGCAGCAGCAAAAAAGCCAGCTTGACCTCGATCCGTGTGGTATCGCCCGCAACGCGCCAGTCGATCTGCAGACGCGATCCGCGGGTCAGGTCCTGCAGGATCGAGTAGACCTCGTTTCGGCCGATCTGCTGGTCGGGCGATGCGGCACCGAAGGTAATCCGAAAAAACCGGATCCGGGCGTTGGCGTTTTCCACGCTCTCGGATATCAGTTCCAGTTCCGGGCCAAGCGTGCCACCCGCCATCTGCAGCAATTCGACACCGTTCGAAATGGCGCCTATCGGCGAGATCAGGTCGTGGCAGATGCGAGAGCCCAAAAGCGCGGCGATGTCTTGTGAAGCGGGTGTCATGTCATGTCCTTGGAAAAGGGGAGGACCCTGGAAAATCCGAACGCGGATCTGGAGCCCGGGGACCAGGTGCGCCACCCTGCACAGCCCGACTGGGGGCTGGGCCAGGTGCAATCGAATATCGCCGGCAGGATCACCGTGAATTTCGAGCACCGTGGCAAGGTGGTCTTTGATGGACGTCGGATAGAACTCATAGCCATGTTCGACATGTGATGCACTAGGGGTCTGATGCACTATATTGGTTAGCACACTCCTAGGATTGCAATTGTATCGCAGACGTCAACACTGTGTTGCCAAGCACAGCGCCGCTGCCTAAAAACACCCAAGCAGAGCTCAGGGAAACCACCCCAGGAATGAAAGCGGGAGAGCCAGATTTCCAGTTAAAACTGGCCGATTCCGAGGCCGAACTGCGTGCCGCGCAGCGGTTGCGCTATGAGGTGTTCGTAGCCGAGCTGGGTGGCGATGGGAGCGGTGTCGATCATGCGGCTCGCCTGGAGAAGGACCGATACGATCCATTCTTTGATCACCTTTTGTTGATGGACAGGAGCCGAATGGTTAACGATCAGGTGGTGGGTGTCTACCGTTTACTACGTGAAGACGGGGCGAATCGGGTCGGTCAGTTCTATTCCGAAGATGAATACGACCTGGGGCCTCTGCAGCAAAGCGGCCGCCGTTTGCTGGAGCTTGGCCGGTCCTGCCTGCATGCCGACTATCGCGGCGGTACGGCGATGTACGAGCTTTGGTCGGGATTGGCGGGTTATGTGGCGGAACACGGCATCGAGGTGCTGTTCGGCGTGGCCTCGTTTCACGGCACCGATCCGCAGGCGCTGGCTGGACCGCTGAGCCTCTTGCACCACCGCTACCTGGCACCGCCCGACCTGCGGGTGACGGCACGGGCGGATCATGCGCAGCCTATGGATCTACTGCCGGAAGGTGAAATTGACCGGCCCGCGGCGATGATGGCGGTGCCGGCACTGATCAAGGCCTATCTGCGGCTTGGTGGCTTCGTGGGGCAGGGGGCGTGGATCGACCATGATTTCAACACCACCGACGTCTGCCTGATCCTCGACACCGCCCGCATGAACGACCGCCAGCGGGCGATCTATTCGCGCCCACGAGGGGCGCCGTGACCACCTGGCGTTCCGACTCCGAGCCCGAGGCGGTGCCCATCGGCGCTGCTGGCTGGCTTCGCGTAGTGGTGCGCGGTACGGTTCTGGGAGGTATCACCTTTGGTTGCCTGGGGCTGTTGTTGCTGGTGCGGCTGGTCGAGCGCCCGATCTGGGGGGGCCGCCGACCCTGGACGCCTTTCATCACGCAATTCGTCTGCAAGTCCGCCTTCGTGGTTCTGGGCATCTCGCACCGGACCGGCGGTGAGTTGATGCGCCACCCCGGTGCCGTGGTGGCCAACCACAGTTCGTGGCTGGACATCTTCGCGCTGAACGCTCGCAAGCGGATCTATTTCGTGTCGAAATCCGAAGTTGCCGGCTGGCCGGGCATCGGTTGGTTGGCGCGTGCCACCGGGACCGTGTTCATCGCGCGGCGCAGCGCAGAGGCGAGGGCGCAAAAACAGATCTTCGAGGACAGGTTGCATGCCGGTCACAAGCTGTTGTTCTTTCCCGAGGGTACGTCTACCGATGGCAGCCTGGTCCTGCCGTTCAAATCGACGCTTTTCGCGGCCTTCTACAGTGAACCTCTGCACAATGAGATGTGGCTACAGCCGGTGACGGTAATCTACCGCGCGCCCGAGGGCGAGGATGCCTGGTTCTACGGCTGGTGGGGTGAGATGGAGTTCGGGCCACACCTTCTGAAGGTGCTTGCGGCGCGACGGCAAGGGTCGGTCGAACTGATCTATCACGCGCCGCTGCAGGTCTCAGCTTTTGCCGATCGCAAGGCGCTGGCTCGGGCCTGTCATGATGCGGTCCGCTCCGGGTTGCCGGACCGGCCTTGACTATTTCTGTGTAGGTACTGGTTTTGTTTGGAAGTCACCTGGCCGGGGGATTTGAACGATAGGTCAGCGGATAGGGGCAACCAGAGCGGCGAGCGCACGAGCAGGGTCATTGGCAGACCAGATCTCGGGGCCGATGCCGAAGAAGTCGGTCACCGGTGCCAGATCGACGACCCGGGGCGCATCCAGCGCGCCCTCTGCCACGACCGGCACCTCGATCATCTCGGACCACCAAGCGAAGAGATCCCGCCTGGCCTGGCTTCCGTCGCCCAGCGGCGTCGGCGCAACCGGTCCGAAGGCGACATAGTCGGCGCCAATCTCACCCGCGGTCATGCCGTCGTGGCGGGAGGTGCCGCAGAACGCGCCGACAATCGCGTCCGCGCCCAGCTCTTTGCGCGCGGCCCGGACAGAGCGCGACCCGTCGGCCAGATGCACCCCGTCCAGTCCCAACCGTCCGACTAGCTGCAGATGGGTTTCGATCACCAAAGGAACGTCGCGGCTATGCGCAACTTCGCGCACTGCGTCCGCCGCGCGCAGCACCCGGTCTTGATCGGCGGTCGACAGGCTAAGCCTGAGGCAGGCGACCTCGACACCGTCCAGCACCCGCCCCAACTGTGCCGAAAACGTCGACAGTTCGATTTCCGGCGGGGTGATGAGGTAGATCTGCGGTTGCTCGTCCTGCGCCATGTCGCGGGCTCCATCTGTCTGTTTTACGGCACGGGCATCGGGGCAGAGCGCGGTTTAGTCAAGCCCAAACCGGCTGACAGCCGGTTTGGTGCGCGCCCGGCAGGTTCAGGTGAGCACCGAGCAAATCTCGGTGTGCAATTCCTGCTTGGGGGGCTCGGACGGGTCGTTGAGATACAGCTCCCAGGTAGGTGCGCCCAGTCCATGAAGTGGCCTTGGTTCTTTTGGATAGAATTGCGGCTGGCCAAGATGCATCGGTTCTCTGTTCATGCCGCTTTGCGTGTTTCCGGTTGAGGCACTTCAACCGATCCGCCAGGGCGTTCGGGAGTGCTTTGGCGCCATCGGAAAGGATGTGGCCGCGGGCTTGACCATCCGCCATGACAACGGCTCGCGGTACATCAGCCACGACTTCCAGAACCAGATCGCCTGGCTGGGCGCGAAATCCTCGCCTTCCTTCGTCCGCG
>JAAELR010000237.1 GCA_024226455.1 Paracoccaceae bacterium | reverse complement strand
TCGGCCCGCCGTCTGCTGCCGGAGACGATCAGGGCGCGGTTGGGGATCAGCGACGAGGTGTGGGAATCTCTGGACGGTGCTCTGAGCGCGTGACCATTTCAGGCGCTGGCAACTGATTGGAGGAATTCCAACTTAACCGGAATCAAGAATCAACCCTGCTCTCCGGCGCGGCATATGCATAGCATGCGCGTACGGGGTGCAGGGTGAATGCGACTGGGTTGGAACCGCTCCAGAGCCGAAATCATCAATTCCTGCTATTCGGCGCCGCGCGACAGTGCCGCCGCACCGGTGCGGGCCAGTTCGACCAGCCCCAGGGGCCGCATCAGATCGGCGAAGGCGTCGATCTTTTCCGATGTGCCGGTCATCTCGAAGATGAAGCTGGCAAGCGTCGAATCCACCACATTGGCGCGAAAGATCTCTGCCAGCCGCAGCGCCTCGATGCGCTGCTCGCCCTGACCCGTTACCTTGAACAGCGCCAGCTCGCGCTCTACTGACGGGCCTTCGACGGTCAGGTCATGCACCTCATGCACCGGCACGATGCGACCCAGCTGCGCCTTGATCTGCTCGATCACCGACGGCGTGCCGGTGGTGACCACGGTGATGCGGCTCAGATGCCCCTCGTGGTCGGTCTCGGCCACCGTGAGGCTCTCGATATTGTAGCCCCGCCCGGAAAACAGCCCGATGACCCGCGCCAGCACGCCGGCCTCGTTATCGACCACCACGGCCAGCGTGTGCCGCTCCTGCGCCTCGGCATGCGGATCGCGCAGGTCATAGGCCGAATGTTTCGTGGTGCCTTTTTTGATTTTTAGTGGGGACATTGGAACCTCTCGAGTACGTCGTCTGAATACGGACCACGTTTCATCATCATTGCATGGGTGGTGCTCGCAGCGGTCGTCAGGCGTTGCCAGTGTGAGTTGCCGACAAGCTGGTCCAGCGGCGGCAATGCGTCGGGAAGAGCGGTGCAGACGTTGTCCCAGATCTCATGAAACTCACGAAGCGCACCCATCTCTTCGCCGGAGTAGAGCGGTTCGGACATCTCGTTGAGCCCGTCTGCGCCCATGAAATCCTCCCACTGGTTAATCGCTTCGCACGGCACGTTCGCAATCGGCGCCGCTCGCTGATAGGCCCGGTGCTCTTGGGGCGTACGGACCCATTCAAGGTATTCGATCGTTCGGTTGCGCATGCGTTGTGCTACCAGTGCCTTTGCGACAGTCTCGTTCACACCAACTCCGCCCCCGAGGTCCCGATCGCACCCTGCACCTCCGCCTGCGACCCGCGCAGGTGATTGGTGGATAGTTTTGTGGTGCCTTTTTTGGATTTTGGTGGGGCCATGTTTAGTCTCTTTCTTTTTTTGCTTGGCGAAGCCTCAGCACCATTGTCCAGAAAAAGGAGCGCTATGATTAGAATTGTCAGGGCTGCGGGCGTATTCGCAAACAGATAGAAGAAGAAGGGGTGCCCAAAAAGATACTCGTGCTCCCACCCGTCAGGTGTCATCCCATCCAGTATCGCGGCGAGAATGAGTGCAAGGACTACAGAAAACGCGCGCCGCTTGAATGGTTCTGGGATTACACGTCGAGCCGACACAAAAAACAAGTAGTGCAGCAGCACCATCCTAACCGATGACAAGATCAGGAATTGGGTCACCTATCGTGTCCTAAACCAGAACCGCTCCCGACGTCCCAATGGCATCCGCCGTGGACGCATTCTCTCCCAGCAGCATCTTGTTATGCGGCTCGCCCGACGGGATCATCGGGAAACAGTTCTCATGCTTTTCCACCACGCACTCGAACAGCACCGGTCCATCACAGTTGATCATCTCCATGATGGCGTCGTCCAGGTCCGCCGGGTCGTCGCAATAGATGCCGTGTGCGCCGAACGCCTCGGCCAGCTTGGCGAAATCGGGCTGCGATTCCGACCAGCTGTGCGAATAGCGCTCGCCATGCAGCAGCTCCTGCCACTGGCGCACCATGCCCAGGCGTTCGTTGTTCAGGATGAACTGCTTCACCGGCAGGCGGTACTGCGCAGCGGTGCCCAGCTCTTGCATGTTCATCAGCCACGAGGCGTCGCCCGCCACGTTGATCACCAGCGCGTCCGGATGCGCCACCTGCACCCCGATCGAGGCGGGAAAGCCATAGCCCATGGTCCCCAGGCCGCCGCTGGTCATCAGCCGGTGCGGCTCGTTGAAGCCCAGATATTGCGCCGCCCACATCTGGTGCTGGCCAACTTCGGTGGTGATATAGCGGTCCGGATGGTCCCTGGTCAGCGCCTCCAGCCGCGAGATGGCGTGCTGCGGCCTGATGGTCTTTGGGTTGTCGGTATAGGCCAGGCAGTCGACCTTGCGCCAGTCGCCGATCTGGTGCCACCACCGGGTGACCGCGTCGCTTTGCGTCTTCGAGCCGCGCGATTTCCACAAGGCCAGAGCCTGGTCCAGCACGGTGCCCACGTCGCCGATGATCGGCACGTCCACATGGATCACCTTGTTGATCGACGAGGGGTCGATATCGATATGCACCTTGGCCGATTTGGGGCTGAAATCCTGCACCCTTCCGGTGATCCGGTCATCGAACCGGGCGCCGACGGCGATCATCAGGTCGCAGCCATGCATCGCCAGATTGGCCTCGTAGAGCCCGTGCATGCCCAGCATGCCCAGCCAGCGCTTGCCGTTGGCGGGGTAGGCGCCCAGCCCCAAAAGGGTCGAGGTGATCGGGAAACCCGTTCCGTCCACCAGTTCGCGCAAGCTGTCGCAGGCGGCGCGGCCCGAATTGATCACCCCGCCGCCGGTGTAAAACACCGGCCTTTCGGCCCGCTCGATCAGGTCGACCAGCTGCTCTACCCGCTCGGCGTCACCCACGGTTTTCGGCGAGTAGTGGCTGACCGGCATGTCCTCGGGCGCCGTGTAGGGGGCAGAGGCGAACTGCACGTCCTTGGGGATATCCACCAGCACCGGGCCCGGACGGCCCGACATGGCGACGTGAAACGCCTCGTGGATGGTGCCCGAAAGGTTGGCAGTGTCCCTGACCAGCCAGTTATGCTTGGTGCAGGGTCGGGTGATGCCCACGGTGTCGGCCTCCTGAAAGGCGTCGTTGCCGATCATGAAGGTCGGCACCTGGCCGGTCAGCACCACCAGCGGGATCGAATCGAGCAGCGCGTCGGTCAGCCCGGTCACCGCATTGGTGGCGCCGGGGCCGGATGTCACCAGCACCACGCCCGGCTTGCCGGTGGAACGCGCATATCCTTCGGCGGCATGCACCGCGCCCTGTTCGTGGCGCACCAGATAGTGCCGGATGTCGTTTTGCAGGAAGATCTCGTCATAGATCGGAAGTACCGCACCGCCGGGATAGCCGAATACTGTGTCCACACCCTGATCCTTCAGGGCCTGAACTATCATTTTCGCTCCGGTCATCTGACGCGACATTGTATTTGCTCCGTTTTCGCCGTCGTTGCACATAAAAAAGCCCCCGAGTTTATCCGGGGGCGCATGGGGGTGTTATGGTTCCGGTCTACCGGCCCATGCGCCATTCATCCACGATTACAAGTACGAGATCCATATCCCGGGGCTCCTTCATGTGGGCGGGACGTTAGGCGCGCGGGCAGGGGGCGTCAACAGGGATTTGTGGATAAAATGTCGCCATCGGCGCTGAATTTGAAATCTTCTTTCAGGTGAGCATCAGGGTGGGGAATCGCTGACTTGTCGACGCACGGTACACGGGCTAGTTTTTGTGTGGTTTAACCCTGATTGGAAAGGAACCATTTGATGATAACTACGTTGAAAACTGCTGCCGCCGTTGCCACGGCGCTGTCACTGGCGGCTCCGGCCAGTGCCGCTTGCTTGAATTTCAATCAGCATATCCCCAATGGCTCCTTCGGCGGGGGCATCTTCCAACTGGACGCCAATACAAAGATTCTGATCAAGCCTACCGTATTCTGGGCTTCGCCACCCCCAACACCAACATTCAGCGGGCTGACCATGGACTCGAGCACATGTTTCGGCGGTCCGGACGCGCTGCATTTCAACAACACCAGCGCGACCTTTCAGATCATCCAGCAGGAACAGAATGCCAAAGTGATACATTTCAATTATTGTGAATTGGGCGGCCACGAAAATGTGGGCGCCGATGGCAGTACGCCACCGCAATTCATCGGCGAGATAACCAACGTGCCGCCGACACTGAGCGACCCGTTCGGTGGCCAGGTCCGTGTCGCCGTCAGCGAGAACCCGATCCCCGGCGGCAAAGAAGGAAAACTGATTTTCGAGGCCACCAGCGATCCGGTCATCTTGATGGAAGTCGGTGGCCAGGAATTCGCCGGCCACTCGATCTGCATCAACTGACACCCGCCATGGCAAAGCCGCGCGTGGAACCCGACCCGGCCGGCGCGCGGCGCTCTTTCAATCCCCGGCGATGAAGGTGACCATGCGCCAGTGCCCGCCCTCGTTTTCGAACCGCGCCCGATAGTCGACGACAGAGCGCACATGGTCACGTTGCACATAGCCAGTGGTGCCGTCGCCCAGGCGCACCTGCATGAATGGCGTGCCCTCGCCGCCCTCCTGCGCCTGAACCACGTCATAATAGAGCCGGGTCAGCGACTTGCCGAACCGGATCGGCCGGTCGAGCAGCGAGGCACTCCGGGACGTCACGAAATAGGTCTCGAAGGCATCGAGGTCCTCGGGGATTTCGGCCACGAAAGTATAGGGCGCGACAAACACCGTGCCGTCGTCCTGGAACTGCCCGCCAAGGCGCAGCACCGTCTCCAGCGCGGCCCAGTAGCTCTCGCGCATCCGGGGGGCCATGTCACGGTGCTCCTCCGACAGCGTCGTCGGATTGACCGTCAGCATGGCGCGAAAATCGTCGTGGCCGGTCTCGCCGCCAAAGCTGAGGTTCACCTTCTGATCGGTCAGCGTCAGCATCGCGTCGATGTCGCGCGCCACCACGGCCTGCAGGAACCGCGCCCGGTATTCGGCGAACCCGGCGTTGTTTGCGCCCTCATCCACGGGCGGCACATGCAGCCGCTCCGCGCCCATCGCTGGTGATATGGCAAGCACGATTGCCCCCAGGGCCGCAATGATCATTCTCATGGCTCGTCTCCCTTGTTCGGTTGCTGAACGGATCCCGCCAGACAGCCACCCAGCCTTGCGGCCCATGCCGTGGCGGTTGCACGAATTCCAAGCCGACGGCCCGCATCGCCCGCGTGATCGCGCGCGAAATGCCCGGTCAGCAGAGACAACCCGGCGCACCCGCCGTCTGATCGCCGATGGATGCGTTCCTCATCTTGCTATATGCCCCCATGCCCTCGCAACATGTTTGCGCTGCCACAAGCAAAACCAAGCGCTTAGCCTAATGTCCCCATGGGGACACCCATACCGTTCACCCCTTCACGGGCTGCGAATCCGGCAAGCTGATCCGTGCCACCTGCTCGGCGATGGGCGCGGTCGACAGCGGATGGGTGGCCGCACTATGCGCGTCCGGATCGCCGATCTCCTGCCACTCGCCGTCCTTGTAGATCTCCAACCCGCTGAACTTGGCCTTATAGCCCATCTTGACGCTGCCCGGCACCCAGTATCCCAGGTAGACATAAGGCAGCCCCGCCTCGCGGGCGATGCGGATATGGTCGATGATCACATAGGTTCCCAGGCTGTCGCGCATCCGGGCCGGGTCGAAAAAACTGTAGACCATGCTCAGCCCGTCTTCGAGCACATCCGTCAGGCAAACCGCCGCCAGCTCGCGCCCGCCATCCTCGCCGGGGGCGAAATACTCGATCACCCGGCTCCGGACCGGCGTCTCCTCGATCATCGCTGCAAATTCGAAGATATCCATGTCCGCCATGCCGCCATCGGCATGCCGGCTGTCGAGATATTCGCGAAACAGCGCATACTGCTCTTCACTGGCCCACGGAGAAGTCACCTCGCGCCAGAACCCGTCATTGCGCCGTTCGGCGCGCCGCTGGCTCTTGCTGGGCCGGAAATCGCCCACCCTGACCCGCGCTGAAAGACAGGCCGAGCATTCCGCGCAGGACGGTCGATAAAGCACGTTCTGCGACCGCCGAAAGCCCTGTTTCGACAGCGCGTCGTTCAGCTTTTCCGAGCAGTCTCCCTGCAGCGCAGTGAACAGCTTGCGCTCACTCCGGCCGCCCAGGTAGGGGCAGGGTTGCGGGGCCGTCACATAGAATTGCGGCGCGATGGGAAGTGTGTGGCGCATGGACTCGTCAGTGGGTTATCAGACAAGAGGTTAGCAACGAACGCCGCACTCGCCAAGCCCCCCCGCGCACCCCAGGATCAACGTGACGCCCAAGAACCGCTCCAACCCCTTCTTCCTGGCCGCAAATACGGCCGGTCCGAAACCTCAGCGAGCCGCCGCCCGGTTCACCACCGCGGTGCCCAGCACCAGGTCGGTCAGCCCCAGGCCGCGCGGGGTGGTCAGCATCAGCGCTACCGAGATCACCTGCACCGGCACCATCGATATGGAAAAGCTGAACCCCAACGTGTGCAGCACCGCCAGAGGCAGATCCAGGCGTTGCCCGTCATTGGTGCGAAACTCGATCGCCATCAGACGCATGCCCAGAGTTGCCGAGCCGCCCGCCAGCGTCACCACGCGATAGGCAAAGCCCAGCACGACATAAAACACCGGCAGAAAGAACAGCGCGGTGAAGGCGGTGAACGGGATCAGCACCGTGCAAAGGATCATGATCAGGACCGTGTCGACGACCCAGGCCAGTAGGCGCTTGGTGGGGACATCGGCGTAGAATTCGGGCTTCAGTACGGGGTCGGGGAGACCCCAATAGGTGTTGGACATGGTGGTCATGGCTGTCTTCGGTTTGCTTTTTTGGTCGGGGCCCGGTCCTGCGGTGGCCGCAGGGCCTGGGGTGCGGTGCTCAGCGCTCTTGGGCGGGCGTCTGGCGGCGGTCGTCGGCTAGCCGCAGGGCGCGGTCTTCCATGAAGCGGTCGAACTCGGTCTTGTCGCGGGCCTCGCGCAAGCGGCCGAGAAACCGCTCAAAGCTATGCTGTTCGTCCTCCAGACGGCGCAGCATGTCGTCGCGGAAGGCGTCGAAGCTTGCATTGCCGCTCGGGCGCTCGTTGCCACCGCTGCGCTGCGTCGCCTCGGGCCCAAGGGCGCGGACCTTTTCTACAACTGCGTCGGCGTCAAACTGGGTGAAGTTCTGCGGCACGAAGCCGCCGCGCCAGCCCAGGATCGCGGCCAGTGCCACGCCGGCGGGCCAGAAATGCGCGAAAGCCAGCGCCACCGCGGTGATGGCGAACCCGCCGTAGATTATGGTCGACAGGATCTGTACCGAAACCGGCATTTGGCGCGGTGCCCGCCGCGGCTCGGCGGCAACGTCGGCTCGCATGGTCAAACTCGTCATTTCTCTCGCTCTCCCAAAAAGATCACACCGGGCCCCTCGCGGGGCCCGGCTGCGTGGCGTCAGGCCGTGGCGCTGTCGCCTTCGGCATCGTCACTAGCGGCCTTGGCGCGTTCGTCCATGAAATCGTCGAACTCTGCCTTGTCCTTGGCTTCGCGAAGCCGCTGCAGGAAGGCCTCAAAGGCGTCCTGCTCGTCCTCCAGCCGGCGCAGGGTCTCTGCTTTGTAGCTGTCGAATGCGGCGTTACCGGAGGTCGTGAAGCGATGACGGGCCATCGCGTGATGGGCGTTGCGGCGGTGAGCACAGGCTCCTTTAAACATTTGCTTTCCCCATATCATGTAGGCAAGAAGGGCGAGGCCGACGGGCCAGAAGACGACGAAACCCAAGACCATTGCGGCGATCCAGGCGCCTTTGCCGCGCTCGTCGAGCCAGTTTTCGGCTTGGCCGGGCCAGGTCGCGACAGTACTCATATGATAGTCTCCTCATGTTTCGGTTGGTTACGGGTCTATGTGAATGCTTTTCACATTACCCAATGTGGGGATTGTCGCCGCCGGGTCAAGCCTTGATGTGAATGTTTTTTACATTACTTTCGAAAACCCAATGGAAACAGAAGTTTATAGTTGAAAACAAATGCGGGTTTCCGGCTTGCGCTGGCAAGGATTTTCGGAAATTCACGCCCCGCTGGGTGTGGTGAGAACGCCGGTTGTGGCTCGTCACGCAAAACTGCACGGTTTGACACGCAAAGTTGCAGCAGATGCGTTTTTGAAGCGAGATGTTGGGGCGGCGGTAGCGGTGGTCCATAAGCGGGTCGGTCGCGAGGCTATAAATTCGGGGCAGTTCGGCGGCTTTTAAACGAGTGTTTAAACGGGGTCTCAAACGACCATCAAACACTCTTCCAAGATTGAACGTAGCCCGCACGAAGGGCCGAAAGCAGGCTATTGCTGCTGTCAAAGCAAAGGTCAGCTATAGGCGTGAACTGACTAACTTCTCCCCGAATCATAACGCTCCCAGACAGCGAAAGCACAAGTCAGCAATGTGCCAATCACCCAAATCACAACGAGTGCGACTCCAGGGGATCCTCCCCAGGAAATCGGGCCGAGAGGGGTTTCAAACCGCAAACTGCAGCTGGGCCGGCGCAATCAGGAAAAGCCCCGAGCTCATGAAAGCGATGAAAAGTCGTCGGAACATGAAACCGCGATCGAACATCCGAAACACGATGCGGACGATGACTGTGATGACTAGTGCCAGGGTGCCGGACCAAATAAGCGACATGCCGAACTCGAACCAACCGATCATGAAAATGGCGACAAATGTAGCGCCGAGGATCGTATTGGTTGTAGTGGTTCAGATGTGATCTGACAGTTGGCCGTTCTTCCGGGGGGATGTCCCGGGGTCTGTTGAAACTTTGATTTTGGGTGGCGTTGCTTCCCCTGAGCCGTAGGCTCGGGGCGTTCAAACCAAGAGAGGAAGCAACACCATGAAGACAAATACCACATCCACCCTGGCGCTGGCCACGG
>JAAELR010000236.1 GCA_024226455.1 Paracoccaceae bacterium | reverse complement strand
GGGCCGCGCCCGCGATATCTTCGACACCATGACCGACCAGACCACCCGTCGCGGTGGGGAGCTGCCATTCACGAAGGCGCAGGTCGGTGCCGCCCGCGACTACCGCGCGCTGCATGAGCGGGTGCAGTGCGCCGGGGTCAAGTGTTCCAGGGCTTTCGACGTGCAGATCGGCGGTCAGGGCCAGGTTGACTTCATGGACGCATATATCCGCGACACCCAAAGGCTGGCCATGTTCCAACGCGCCATTGGTGACGGCGAGGCCATGTCGGTGCGTCAGGACGGCGCACATAACATGGACCGTGGTTCACGCTGGTCGGTTACCGATACCAGGCTGGTGGAAATGGTCTGCATCGGCGACAAGCCCCTGAGCGCGGTTCTCAAGGCGCATGGCTGGTCGGCGTCGTCAAAGGGCACAAAGCGCCTTCGCGCCGCCCTGTGCGCCGCTCTGGAGCGCATGCAGGGCATTTGAGTGCGCCACGCACGCAATGTTGTTGACAGTGCGGTCAGCCGAATGCGACGCAATCTCTATCCTCACCACATGCGCCCGCGGGAATTCCTGACGGGCGCATATTGTTTCGGGCGGGACACCGCCTGATCAAGAGCACGGCGGGGTTGTGCCCGTCACCGGCCCTCGGTCGCCCATGTCGTCGAG
>JAAELR010000235.1 GCA_024226455.1 Paracoccaceae bacterium | reverse complement strand
CTCAGTCCATCGGGACGGCCAGCTTGGTCGCTTCCTGCGACAAGCGAACAGCACCCAAAAGGACTGGAGGCCGAAAATGCTTGAAATCGGAGCGCCGGAGCGCGTAGCCTCCCGGGAGGCAGGCCAAATGGGGAATGCCGGACAAAGTGATTTGAGGTCAATCTTCAGGTCAATTCAGGCGCAGGAGTATAAAAAAAACGCCCCGGTCAATCGGCCAGGGCGCTATTTCTCTCGAGGTCCCGGGACGGCGTCGCGTGGCGTCAGCCGCGCTCTTCGATGATTTCGACCAGATGCGGGATCTTGGCGACCATGCCGCGGATCGAGGGCGTGTCTTCCAGCTCGCGGGTCTTGTGCATCTTGTTCAGCCCGAGACCGATCAGCGTCTGTCGCTGTTTGGCGGGGCGGCGGATCGGCGAACCGATCTGCTTGACGACGATTGTCTTTTCTGTGGTTTTGGCCATGGGAAGCTCTCCTTACGCCTCTGCCGGGGCCGCATCGGCCTCGGGTGCGGGCGCCGGGGCCGGGGTCTCGTCGCGGCGGGGCAGGATTTCGGCGACCTTCTTGCCGCGGCGCGAGGCGACCATGCGCGGGCTGGAAATGGACTGCAGACCGTCGATGGTGGCGCGGATCATGTTATAGGGGTTCTGCGAGCCCAGCGACTTGGCGACTACGTCCTTGATGCCCAGCATCTCGAACACGGCACGCATCGGGCCGCCGGCGATGATGCCGGTGCCTTCGGGCGCGGTGCGCATCACAACCTTGCCGGCGCCGTGGCGACCGTTGACGTCATGGTGCAGCGTGCGGCCCTCGCGCAGCGGCACCCGGATCATGGCGCGCTTGGCGCTCTCGGTGGCCTTGCGGATCGCCTCTGGCACTTCCTTGGCCTTGCCCTTGCCGAAGCCGACGCGGCCTTTCTGATCGCCCACGACCACCAGTGCCGCAAAGCCAAAGCGCTTGCCGCCCTTGACGGTCTTGCTGACACGGTTGATCGCAACCAGACGATCGGCGAATTCGGGCGCCTCGTCACGGTCGCGGCGGGGGCCGCGGCCCCGGCCTCTTTGTTCACGTTCTGCCATTCGGGCATTCCTTTGCATTGCCGACGCGGGCGCGCCTGGGGTGTTTCAATCGCAGTGGGCCACCGGCCCCCCGATCATCGAGGCGGGCGAACCCGCCTTCGCATTGGTTTTGCGGTGTGACGGGGAGAACCCCGCCCCCCCGGTCTAGAACTTCAGGCCAGCCTCACGGGCAGCGTCGGCCAGAGCCTTAACCTTGCCGTGAAACAGAAAGCCGCCACGGTCGAAATAGCATTCCTCGACCCCTGCCTTTTTGGCGCGTTCGGCAATGGCCGAGCCGACCTTGGCGGCGGCCTCGACATTGTTCTTGCCGACCATGCCCAGATCTTTCTCGAGCGACGAGGCGCTGGCGAGCGTGACGCCCTGCACATCGTCGATCAGCTGGGCGCTAATGTTCTTGTTGCTGCGATGGACAGTGAGGCGAAGTTTGCCCGCATTGACCTTGCGCTGCTTGTTCCGGACGCGCAGGCGGCGCTTGAGGAACAGATCCCGTTTGCTGTTTGCCATCTGACTGGTCCTTACTTCTTCTTGCCTTCCTTGCGGAAGATATATTCTTCTTTGTACTTGATCCCCTTGCCCTTGTAGGGCTCTGGCTTACGCCATTCGCGGATCTTTGCGGCGACTTGACCGACCTGTTGCTGGTCGATGCCTTCGACGATGATCTGGGTCTGCTTGGGGCAGGTCACGGTCACGCCATCGGGCACGTCAAAATTGACGTCATGGGAAAGGCCGAGGTTCAGCACCAGAGTGTTGCCCTGAAGCGCGGCACGGTAACCGACGCCGTTGATCTCCAGCTCTTTCTTGAAGCCCGCGGTCACACCGGTCACGCAGTTTGCGATCTGGGTGCGCGACATGCCCCATTGCTGGCGGGCCCGCTTGGAGCCGCCGCGCGGGGTGATCGTGACGGTGTTGTCCTCGACCGCCAGGCTGACGTCATCGGTCGCGGTAAAGCTACGGGCACCTTTCGGGCCTTTCACTTCAACGGTCTGGCCGCTGACGCTAGCGGTGACGCCCGAGGGCAGGTCAACCGGTCTTTTGCCAATTCGAGACATGTTCAGCCTCCTTAGAACACGGTGCAGAGCACTTCGCCGCCAACATTGGCAGAGCGTGCAGCTGCATCCGTCATCACGCCCTTGGACGTGGACACGATGGAAACACCCAGGCCCTGGCGGACCGAGGGGATGTCGTTGACGCCCATATAGACCCGGCGGCCGGGCTTGGATACGCGCTTGACTTCACGGATCACCGGCGTGCCTTCGTGGTATTTCAGGCTGATCTCGATGGCCGGGTGGCCGTCTTTGCCGGTGGTTGCCTCGTAGCCGCGAATATAGCCTTGCTCGCTAAGCACATCGAGCACCCAGGCGCGCAGCTTCGAGCCGGGCGTTTCAACGGTGGACTTGCCACGCATCTGCGCATTGCGGATGCGGGTAAGCATATCTCCGAGAGGATCGTTCATCTAATCTACCCTCCTTACCAGCTCGATTTCACCAGGCCGGGGATCTGGCCCATCGACCCGAGGTCGCGCAGCGCGATCCGGCTGATTTTCAGCTTGCGGTAATAGGCGTGCGGTCGCCCGGTGAGCTGGCAGCGGTTGTGCAGCCGGGTGGGCGAGCTGTTGCGCGGCAGTTTCGCCAGTTTCAGCGAAGCGCGGAACCGCTCTTCCATCGGTTTGCTTTCGTCGTTCACGATCTCTTTCAGCGCCGCGCGCCTGGTGGCGTATCTTTCCACCAGTGCCTGACGCTTCTTTTCGCGTTCGATCATTGCTTTTTTTGCCATATCTTGCGTCTCCCAGGCTTAGCTGTTGAACGGCATGTTGAAGTGCTTCAACAGCGCCTTGGCTTCCGCGTCTTGGTCCGCGGTGGTGCAGATGATGATGTCCATGCCCCAGACCTCGTCGACCTTGTCATAGTCGATCTCGGGAAAGACGATGTGTTCCTTGATGCCCATGGCAAAGTTGCCGCGGCCGTCGAAGGACGGCTTCAGACCGCGAAAGTCGCGGATCCGGGGCATCGCCACCGTGACCAGGCGGTCGAGAAAGTCATACATCCGGTCGCCGCGCAGGGTGACCTTGGTGCCCAGCGGCATGCCTTCGCGAACCCGGAACGATGCGATCGACCTCTTGGCCATGTTGACCAGCGCCTTCTGGCCGGCGATCGCGGTCAGGTCGGCCTGGGCCGACTTGGCCTTCTTGCTGTCGCGAACCGCCGCGGCACCACAGCCGATGTTCAGCACGATCTTGTCGAGCTTAGGGATCTGCATGTCGTTGCCGTAGGAAAACTCTTCCTTCATCGCGGCGCGGATCGTGTCCAAATACTGCGTCTTCAGACGCGGGGTGTAGTTCGTGGCATCAAGCATCGATCACGTCCCCCGTGGTCTTGGCAAAGCGAACCTTCTTGTCGCCTTCGGTCCGGAACCCCACACGGGTCGGTTTGCCGTTGGCGTCGAGATAGGCGAGGTTGGAAAGATCGACCGGCACAGCCACGGGCTGACGTCCGCCCTGGGCCTGCTGGGTCTGGCGGGTGTGGCGGATGGCGATGTTGATGCCCTCGACCACGGCCTTGCCGGCCTTGGGATCGACAGAGGCGATGGTGCCTTCCTTGCCCTTGTCCTTGCCGGCCAGCACGACGACCTTGTCGCCTGTTTTCAGTTTCGCAGCCATCAGAGCACCTCCGGAGCCAGCGAGATGATCTTCATGAAGTTCTTGCCGCGCAACTCGCGAACCACCGGCCCGAAGATACGGGTGCCGACGGGTTCGTTGTTGTTGGTAAGAATGACGGCGGCGTTGCGGTCAAAACGGATCGCGGTGCCGTCCTCACGGCGCACTTCCTTGGCGGTGCGCACGACGACGGCCTTGTGCACGTCGCCTTTCTTGACGCGGCCCCGGGGGATGGCTTCCTTGACCGAGACGACGATGATGTCGCCTACGGATGCGTATTTACGCTTGGAACCACCCAGGACCTTGATGCACTGAACACGGCGGGCGCCGCTATTGTCAGCAACATCCAGATTGGTCTGCATCTGGATCATTTGGTTTCTCCCGACCTGTGGGGGGGCTTGCTTGCCTTCATCCCCAGGGTTTCGATCAAACCGGGTGTGATAACCGGTGATGTACGGGGGCGCTCGTCAGGCCTTGATGAGCGGCCCGTTCCGTCAGCCTGCGATCACCTCCCAGCGTTTCGTCTTCGAGATCGGCGCGCATTCCTGGATGCGGACTTTGTCGCCGGTCTTGAATTCGTTCTGCGGGTCGTGAGCCCGGTATTTCTTGGACTTACGAACGGTCTTGTGCAGCAGCGGGTGCTTGAAACGACGCTCGACCGAGACGGTGATGGTCTGTTCGTTCTGGTCGCTGACAACGGTGCCAGAGAGGATACGCTTGGGCATGGGCTCAGGCCTCCGAGTTTTCGTTTGCGGACGTCCCGTCCGACGCCGCCGCAGCCGCTTTTTCGTTGAGTATGGTCAGGACACGCGCCGTGTCCCGCTTTACCTCCCGCATGCGCGCGGTGTTCTCCAGCGCGCCAGAGGCTTGCTGGAAACGCAGGTTGAAGCTTTCTTTTTTTAGATCCGCCAACCGGTCGCGCAGTTGATCAGGCGTCTTGTCACGCAGTTCCTGGGCGCTCATGCGCTGTCTTCCTTTCAACATCACCGGAGAGCCCAACGTGCATCACCCCGTTCGATACACCTGGTCACCCTGATTCCGATGGAGTGGATGATGAGGGGCGTCTTTAGGAGGTTTGGAGACGGTTGGCAACATTGAAATTCCTTCCGGCGTCGACAGGGGAATCGCGCTTAAAGTTTGACAGCTTCCGTGAATTTGATTCTGGAGACTTCATCACTTGATGGAGCCTCAAGATATGTGAATACTCCACCGGCTGAAAGCCGGTGGCTTCAGGTTACGGCTTAAAGCCGGATCGGTCCGCCGTTCGGCGGACTCAGGTGACCTTGAAGTCATCGTCCGGTTCAGGTGGTTTCTGGTTCTTGATGTATTCGGCCCAT
>JAAELR010000234.1 GCA_024226455.1 Paracoccaceae bacterium | reverse complement strand
TCGTCACCGTCGCCACCTTTGACCGTGTCATTGCCGTAGCCGGCCCATATCTGGTCGTTTCCGCCGAAACCCTGGAGCACATTCGCATTGCCGTCTCCGGCCAGTGTGTCGTCATGACCGGAAGCAATTATGTTCTCTATGCTGATCAGGGAGTCGCCGTCTGCGAACCCGGAATGCACGTTGTTCCAGAGAGACACGTGTACGCCGCTGGTGGCAGAGTAGTAGGACGCGGTGTCGCTTCCAGCCCCGCCGTCAAGCGTGTCGGCGCCGTCGCCGCCCTCCAGCGTGTCGGCACCGTCGCCGCCCTCCAGCGTGTCGTTGCCGGCGTTGCCGTCGATCATGTTGTCGGCGGCGTTTCCGGTGATCGTGTCGTCACCCGAGCCACCCACGGCGTTCTCGATGACCGCGCCGATCGCAATCGAGAGATTGCCAACGAAGCCACCGATATTCGAGAACGCGCCGTCGATCAGGCTCAGCGCCTGGGCCATGGCATAACCCGACAGATCCACCGTGTCGGTGCCGCTGCCGTCCCAGATCGACATCAGCGGGTCGGTGTTGACGGTGAAGTCATAGGCGCCACCGGTGACCGTGGCATTGAAGCCATATGTGGTGTCGCCGGAATGAAAGCCAGTATCGGCGCCGTAAAGCTGGTGCAGCGCCAGGATATCGTAGAGCATCAGCGTGTCGGGGTAGCTGCCGACGCTGGTGGTGGTGTTGGACTCGTCGAAATAGCTCATCACCGTGTACTGATGCGTATCCTCGGTGAACTGGGCATGGGCTCCGTAGGTGATCGAAACGCCGGGGCTGGCATTGTAATCGCCAGGATGCTCCAGTCCGACGCCATGGCCGATTTCATGCATGATTGCGAAATGGCTGAACGAGCCGACCGGCAGCGAGCTGGTGCTGACGCCGCCGCCAATGTTCAGCCAGACATCGCCGGCAACGGAACCATGGCTAGAATCACCACCCGCGGAACCCGGAGTATAGGCATAGGCACCAACCCCGTCGCTGGCGCTGTCATAAGCTCCGAACAACATGGTGGCACTGTTCGAGGTGCCGCCGGGATTGACCTGATTGAAACTCAACCCCGAGATCCCGTCGAAATAGGCCATGATCTCTTCGATTGCCGAGACCTGGGCGCCCGAGGGCGCGATAAAGGCGGTGCCTCCATAAGGTTCGGTACCCGAAGCGCGGATCGCCCAACTGACCGTGGCGCCGATGCCGGCGGTCGCGGTCCAGGCCTGGTCGGGCCGCAACAGCGCGCCCGCGCCCATCGTCGCGTCATAGCTGGCGCGGGTGCCCTGGGCGACCGACACGCCATAGGTCCCAGCATCGGAGTTGCTATAGGACTGCACGTCGATGTAGTAGGTGCCGGTGTAGTCGGCGGTGAAGGTGTGGTCGCTGTAAGTGCCCGGCCCATCATCGTCGTCGGAATGGATCTGCGCCCCGCTGCTGTCGCGGATCCTCAGATAGGGGTCATCGTTGCTGGTCGTCAGCGCCCCGGTTCCCGCGAGCGCGATCGCATATTGCTGACCGGCCACCAGATCGACGCTGATCCAGTCGGCATCGATGGTCGTGCCCAGGCTTCCGAAGAAATAATCGCCCACGGACATTGAATAGCCGGTGGCGTTGCTGGCGGCGGCGTCGGTGGTTTCGGTGATTATCGACATGGGGTCTACTCTCCTGTGGCGCGGGGCTCCCAACCATCACTTGGCTCAGTTTACAATTCGTGTGCATTGACCTGTGATCGCGGTGGCGAGTCAAGTGCCGAGTGAGGCATTCTCAGGGCAATCGCGCTTCAAAAGCCTGTCATGAGGGCCCGAAGGAAGTGGTTACTCCAGCCCGCTTTTTTGAATTCCCCGCGGTTTGACCCTTTTGCAGGATTGGCCCTGATGATGCTCAAGGCGATCCGCCTCAAAGCGGC
>JAAELR010000233.1 GCA_024226455.1 Paracoccaceae bacterium | reverse complement strand
GCCGCTTTGAGGCGGATCGCCTTGAGCATCATCAGGGCCAATCCTGCAAAAGGGTCAAACCGCGGGGAATTCAAAAAAGCGGGCTGGAGTAACCACTTCCTTCGGGCCCTCATGACAGGCTTTTGAAGCGCGATTGCCCTGTTCGGGGCCGAGATAGCGGTTGACCAGCTGGTCCAGCTGGTCCGTGTTCTCGTTCACCTCCTGCACCGCGACGAGGTCGAACGTGTCGATGATTTAGGCAATGTAGAGCATCGGCTCAATGCCGCGGTACTGGGTGCTGCCGCAACTGCCCTTGCCAAAATGCTTGAGGTTCCAGGTGGCCAGCCGCATGGCGCGGCTGCTGGAGCATGCGCCGATATCGGTCCGCAGCCTGTCTTTCAACGCCCGCAGCCGCTCGGCGACGAAGGCGCGGTGTTGTGCGTCCTTGATGTGCTGTATGTGGTGAATCATGGTCATGGTGAAATCCGCTGTCCAATATGGGCGAAGGGTACACGTTTTGCGGTAATCCGGCCAGTGTCGCTTTGGCGGGCCGCCTTCGGCTCAGGCGCCATAGCGCGCCAGAAAGGTATCCACCGCGCCGCGGATAACCCGGTCGATCTCGGCATCGGTGAAGTCGGTCTTGATGCCCATCATCATCTTGGTGTGCAAGGACGCCTTGCACAGTTCGATGAACTGATCGGCGGCAAGGTCGAGGTCGCCGATGGCCAGATCTCCCGCCGCGATGCGGTCGCGCAGATAGGCGGTCAGGGCGTTGCGGGCAATCGTGGGTCCGGAGTTGTAAAAGGCGCGGCCGATCTCGGGGAAGCGCTCGGACTCTGCCACGGCGATGCGGTAGGTCTGGCGCCCGAAATCCGATAGAAAGAACCGCACCATGCTCGAGGCGGCGTCGAACAGCAGCTCTGCCGGGGGGCCGCTCATCTCGATCTGGGCGATGGCCGCGTCGGCCTGGCGTTGACATTCCAGCTTGGCGACCTCCATGAACAACAACCGCTTGTCGGGCACATAAGCGTAGAGCTTCGCCTTCGAGACCCCGGCGGCGCGGGCGATGGCATCGACGCTGGCGCCTTCGAACCCGTCGGCCATGAACACCTTGCGGGCGCCTTCCAGCAACTGGCCGAACTTGCGTCCACGCTTTATCTCGACGTTTTGAAAGTTCATGCCGCCCCGTCCGCTGCCCCCGTGGCCGAAAGATAAACCGCCCGGCTCAGTTTCGGCAAGACCCGGACCGCCGCCGCTTGCGCTCGCGGCCCGGTAAGTTACATTAGAACTGTTCTAAAGAGAGGTGCCACATGATCCCCGGAGTATCCCACCGCCGCCGCTTTGCCGATCTCTCGGAGCAAGAGATCCTGGCGCTGGCAATCGCGTCCGAGGAGGACGACGCGCGCATCTATCGGATCTATGCCGAACGCCTGCGCAAGGACTATCCCGGCAGTGCCGCGGTGTTCGACGGCATGGCCAAGGAGGAGGACGGGCACCGGCGGCGGCTGATCGAGCTGCATCAGCAGCGGTTCGGCGAGGTGATCCCGCTGATCCGGCGAGAGCACGTGTCGGGCTACTACGCGCGCCGCCCGGTATGGCTGGTGGAAACCCTAGGGCTCGACCGGATGCGCGAGGAAGCCGAGGGGATGGAAAAGCAGGCCGAGGCGTTCTATCGCAAGGCGGCAGCACAGACGGCGGATGCCGATACCCGCAAGCTCCTGGGCGATCTGGCAGCGGCAGAGGCAGGCCACAGCGCCGCCGTCGGCAGCCTGACCGAGGCGCATCTGGACGACGACACCCGCAGCGCCGAAGAGCGCACCGCCAAGCGGCAGTTCCTGCTGACCTGGGTGCAGCCCGGGCTGGCGGGGCTGATGGACGGCTCGGTCAGCACGCTGGCGCCGATCTTTGCCACCGCCTTTGCCACGCAGGACACGCACACTACCTTTCTGGTCGGGCTGGCGGCGAGCGTCGGGGCCGGCATTTCCATGGGCTTTACCGAGGCGGCATCGGATGACGGAGAGCTTTCGGGCCGCGGGTCGCCGGTCAAGCGCGGTTTTGCCAGCGGCATCATGACCACGGTCGGGGGCCTTGGCCACGCGCTGCCCTACCTGATCACCGATTTCTGGACCGCGACGATTCTGGCGCTGATTGTGGTCTTCATAGAGCTTTGGACCATCGTCTGGATCCAGAACAGGTTCATGGACACGCCCTTTCTGCGCGCCACCTTCCAGGTGGTGCTGGGCGGCGCGCTGGTCTTTGCCGCCGGTGCGCTGATCGGGGGCGGTTGACGCATGCGCCCGCGGGGCGCATCGGCGGGCCATGATCAGGGGCGTGCTGATGGATCTTGCCGGCGTCGTCTATACCGGCGACACCTGCCTGCCCGGGGCCTTGCAGACCATCGGGCGGTTGCGCGATGCCGGCCTGCCCTGTCGCTTTGTCACCAACACCACCAGCAAGCCCCTGCGCGCCGTACTGGTGCAATTGCAGGGTTTCGGTCTGCGGGTCGAGCCGACCCATGTGTTCACACCGGCAAAGGCCACGGCGGGCTGGCTGACGACGCGAGGCCATAGCCCGCATTTGCTGGTGCATCCCGACCTGAGAGAGGATTTCGCCGAATGCCCTGCCGAGGGCCCGGTTGCGGTGGTGGTCGGCGACGCACGGCAGGGCTTCACCTATGACGCGATGAACGCCGCCTTCCGGGCGCTTGCGGGCGGTACGCCGTTCTTGGCGCTGGCCGGCAACCGGGTGTTCATGGACGATGACGGGCAGCTATCGATCGATGCCGGTGCCTTCGTGACGGCGCTGGAATACTCCGCCGAGGTCACAGCCACCATCATGGGCAAGCCCGCGCCCGGTTTCTTTGCCGCCGCGTGTGCCAGCCTCGGGCTGGCACCGGGCGAGGTGGTCATGATCGGCGACGATGCCGAGGCCGATGTGGGCGGTGCGCTGCAGGCGGGGCTGGGTATGGGTGTGCTGGTGCAGACCGGCAAATACCGCCCCGGTGACGAGGCCAGGGCGGGCGACGGCGCGCGGGTGGCGCCGGATCTGGCCGGCGCGGTCAAGATGGTGCTGACCGGGGTGGAGCGGTCAGGTTGAAACGGTATGACGGGTTTCGCCCGAAGCGTGCCGAGACGGCCTTGCGCAGCGCGGCGGCCTTGATTCCGGCGCGTGGTCGCCGCGCGCCAGTGACCGCCTGAAGCCAGGAACGCGTGGGTGATCGGCGCCGTGGCGCAACACCTGTCGCCAAGACCCGTTTCGCGCCCCGACCCACCATGCTAAGCGCCTTTCATGGTCGAGATCCTCCTGCAGACCCTGCCCTTTTTCCTGCTGATCGGCGTCGGTTATGGCGCCGCCGCCACCGGGTTCTTTTCCCAGGAAGCCAACGCCGCGCTGACCCACTTCGTCTTTTATTTCGCGCTGTCGGCGATGCTGTTTCGCTTTTCGGCCAATCTGAGCTTTGGCGAGGTGTTCGACGGGCGGTTCATGGCCGTCTATCTGGGCGCCACCGCTTTTGTCTATCTGATCGTCAACGCCGTGGCGCTGTGGCGCCGCCTGCCCATCGCAGAGGGCGCAGTCGAGGCGCAGTGCGCGGTGATCGGCAATATCGGGTTTCTCGGCATCCCGATGCTGGCGCTGATCATGGGCGAGGCGGCGGTGGGCTATATCATGATGATGCTGGCGGTGGATCTGCTGGTCTTCGGCACGCTGATCGTGGTGCTGATCACCGGCAGCCGTGGCGGCGCGACCGGCCCGGCAGTGCTGCGCACCGTGGCGCGCGGGGTGGTCAGCAACCCGATGCTGGTGTCGATCTTTCTTGGCTTTACCTGGTCGGCGATGGAGTGGCCGATCCCCGGGCCGGTCAACGCCTTTCTCGCCTATCTTGGCGCCGCGGCCACGCCGGGCGCGCTGTTCGCCATCGGCGCTTCGCTGGCCGGCAAGTCCGCCGAACGGCTGGCGGTGGCGGGCTGGTTGAGCTTTGCCAAGCTGGTGGCTCATCCCGGCGCCATCGCCATAGCCGCGCTGCTGGTCTGGCCGGTAGAGCCTTACGCCGCCGCCGTGATGATCGCCAGTGCCGCACTGCCCACGGCGGGCAACATCTATATGATCGCGGCGCATTACGGCATGGCGGCGCACCGGGTGTCGGCGACGATCCTGATCTCGACGGTCGGGTCCATCGTTACGGTGTCGCTGGTGCTGGCCTGGCTTGCCGAGCGGGGCCTGTTCCAGTAGCCGTTGTCGCGACGCAATTGAGAGGGATCGCACGTGCAAACCGTATCACAGAACGCCTGTTTCGGTGGCGTGCAGGGGGTCTATGCCCACACCAGCGCCGCGACGGGCTGCGACATGACCTTCGGGCTGTTCCTGCCAGCCGAGGCAAGATCGGCCAGGGTGCCGGTGCTGTGGTATCTGTCGGGCCTGACCTGCACCCATGAGAACTCCATGGTCAAGGCCGGGGCCCAGGCCTGGGCGGCCAAGGCGGGCATCGCGCTGGCCTTCCCCGACACAAGCCCGCGCGGCGAGGGCGTGGCCGATGACGAGGCTTTCGATCTGGGGCAGGGTGCGGGGTTCTACCTCAACGCGACCCAGACGCCCTGGGCGCCGCATTTTCGGATGTGGGACTATGTCACCGAGGATCTGCCGGGGCTGCTGTTTTCCGAGTTTGCGCTCGACCGGGAACGGCAGGGCATCACTGGTCATTCCATGGGCGGCCACGGCGCGCTGACCATCGCCATGACGCTGCCCGAACGGTTCCGCAGCGTCTCTGCCTTTTCACCGATCTGCAACCCGACCGCCAGCGACTGGGGCCGCAAGCAGCTTTCGGCCTATCTGGGCGCGGACGAGGCGGCGTGGGCGGCGCATGATGCCAGCCTGCTGATGGGCGAACGCGGCTTTGACGGGCCGGTCCTGATCGACACCGGCACGCAGGACCAGTTCATCGACCTGCTGAAACCAGAGACGCTGGCCCACGCTATCGCCGCCCGGCGCCAGCGGGCCGAGTTTCGGATGCAGCCGGGCTATGACCACAGCTACTTTTTCGTCTCGACATTCATGCAAGATCACGTCGGCTTTCACGCCGAGGCGCTGCAACGGTGATCTATGTCGATGCCGACGCCTGCCCGGTGAAGGCGGAAATAGAGCGTGTCGCCACCCGGGCAAAGGTGCCGGTGGCGATGGTCTGCAATGGCGGGCTGCGGCCCAGCCAGAACCCGTTGGTTGAGATGGTGTTCGTGCCCGACGGGCCCGATGTGGCCGATATGTGGATCGCAGATCGCGCCGGGCCTGGCGATGTTGTGATCACAGGCGATATCCCGCTGGCGGCGAAATGCGTCGCCGCCGGGGCGCAGGTGCTGAAGCATAATGGCGAGGCACTGACCGCGGCGAATGTCGGCAACGCGCTGGCGATGCGCGACCTGATGGCCGACCTGCGGGCCGCCGATCCGTTCCGGCAGGGCGGCGGCAAGGCGTTCGGCAAAGCGGACAAGGCTCGCTTTCTGGCCGCACTGGACCGGTCGCTGCGCAAGACGGGCTGACGAATTCGGTTGTGCCGGGCGGCAGAGTTTTGAAACACTGCCGCAGGCAAATCCGGTGCCAGAATTTGGCATCCATCAGAAGGGAAAGACTATGGCGATAGAGGCGGTGATTTTCGACATTGGCCACGTCCTGGTGGAATGGCACCCGGCGCGGCCGTTTGACCGACTGATCGGGGCAGAACGGCGCGAGGCGTTGTTTCAACGTGTGGATTTCGAGGGCATGAACCATCGCTCGGATCTGGGCGAAGACATGTATGAGGGCGTGCGCGCGCTAGCGGCACAGCATCCCGACGATGCCGACGATATCGCGATCTGGTCGGAACACTGGCTGGAAATGTTCGCCCCCGACCTGCCGCACTCGGCCCGGCTGCTGCGCGCCCTACGCGCCCGTGGCATGGCGGTGCACGCCCTGTCGAATTTCGGCGTGCCGACCCTGGCGCTGGGCGAAAAGACCTATCCGGTTCTGACCGAGTTCGACCGGCGCTTTGTCTCGGGTGAACTGGAACTGATGAAACCCGATCCGGCGATCTATGCCCATGTCGAGGCGGAACTGGGTCTGGTGCCGGACACAATGCTGTTCATCGACGACCGGCCCGAGAATATAGAGGCGGCACAGGCGCGCGGCTGGCAGGGGCATCTGTTCGAGACCTCTGAGGGGCTGGCCGAGCGGCTGGTTGCCGAGGGTTTGCTAAGCCCGCAAGAGGCCCCCTGATGACCGCGCCTGTCATCCCCTTTGCCGACGGCCAGGCGCGGCTGGACTGGCTGGATCTGACCGGCGCGCTGGAAGCGGGCCACCGCCTGCCACGGGCCGAGATCGGCGATACCTTTCTGCGCCGAGGGACCGATACTCTGCTCAGCCGGGCCGCCTGGATCGACGGCATGGGTATCGCGGTGAAATCGGCGACGGTCTTTCCCGGCAATACCGATGCCGGCAAGCCCTCGATCAACGGCGGCGTGAACCTTTATTCCGACAGCGATGGCGTGCTTGAGGCGATCATCGACTTTCATCTGGTCACCAAATGGAAGACCGCCGGCGACAGCCTGCTGGGGGCCCTGAAACTGGCCCGCCCCGACAGCCGCCGCATCCTGATCGTCGGCGCCGGGACCATGTCGCAGAACCTGATAGAGGCCTATGGCGCCGGGTTTCCCGAGGCGCAGTTTACCGTCTGGAACCGCACCCGTGCCCGGGCTGAGGCGCTGGCGGCGGCCAATCCCGGGGTGCGGGTGGCGGACGATCTGCAAGCCGCGGTGGGTAGCGCCGACATTGTCGCCAGCGCCACGATGACCACCGAGCCGGTCCTGCGCGGGCAATGGCTGCGTCCGGGCCAGCATATCGACCTGATCGGTGCCTACCGCGCCGACATGCGCGAGGCCGATGACGAGGTGCTGCGCCGAGCGCGGCTGTTTGTCGACAGCCGAAAGACCACAGTGGGCCATATCGGTGAGATCCAGACACCGCTGGAGACGGGTGTGATCACAGAGGCTGATATTGAGGGTGACTACTACGATATCTCCGGTGGAGAGTTCCGGCGGCAGAGCGCGGATGAGATCACGCTGCTGAAAAACGGCGGCGGGGCGCATCTGGACCTGATGACCAGCCGCTACATATTGCAGGCGTGGCAGGGCGGATGATCTGGGCGGTCCTTGCCCTGCTGGCGGCGGTCTTTGCCGCGCCTTTCGTCGTCGAGCGGTTCAAACCCCGTATGGACAACTCGGCAAGGCGGGCGGCTCCGGGGCAGTTCGCCCGGCTCTCGGGTGGTATGACACATTACCGGTGGCACAGGTCGGATGACGGCCCGGATGACGGCCCGGTGATGGTCTGCATCCACGGGTTGACCACGCCCAGCTTCGTCTGGGACGAGCTGCTGCCGGGGCTGACTGGCGCCGGGTACCGGGTGCTGACCTACGACCATTACGGGCGCGGTTTTTCCGACCGTCCGGGCGGCGCGCAAGACGATGGCTTTTTCATCCGGCAACTGCGCGAGTTGCTGCAGGATCAGGGCGTTGAAACGCCGGTCACCCTGTTTGGTTATTCCATGGGTGGCGCTTTGGCCACTGTCTTTGCCGCGGCAGAGCCGCAGCGCGTGGCGCGTGTGGTTCTGCTGGCCCCGGCGGGCATGGTCTATGCCCCGGGCCTGCTGGGCATTCTGGCCCGCCGGGTACCGCTGGTCGGCGACTGGCTGCATCTAGCGCTGGCCGGGCGGCAACTGGTGCGCCACGCCCGTCCCGAGAACGGGGCCACAGGGCTGGCCGCCGAGATGCCGCAGCGCCAGCGCGCCGAGAACGCCAGGCGCGGCTTTTTGCCCGCGGTGCTGTCCAGCCAGCGCCACCTGCTGGACGGAACGCTGGAGGCCGAGCACCGGGAACTTGCCGCTCGCGGGCTGCCGGTGGCGGCGATCTGGGCAGAGGCGGATACGGTAATTCCGATCACCGGCAAGCACAGGCTGGCCGGCTGGAACCCGGACGCGCGGCAGGCGGTGGTGCCCGGCGCGGAACACGGGCTGGCCTTTACCCATTCAAATGAGGTGCTTGGGGCGCTTCGCGATCTGCTTTAGCGTGCGCGGATGTCCAGCAACCGGGTGACTAGCGCATCTCGACGGCAGCGGCATGGCAGGGCAGACAAACCCCGGTGGGCTTGCCCGGTGAACGTTACGAGGCCGGTAATGGGTCTGGCCGCGCTGGCGGGTTTGCTTCCTCTGCCCTTCGGCAGGCGATATGTGGCGAACCCACCGCTTCGATGCAGGTTCGGGTCAGCCAGTCCTCGAAGGTCGAAACCACCGGTCGGCTGGCGCTTCTTTGCGGGATGGTCAGGCAGTAGGGTTGCTGTTGCGATATGGACCGGTCGAATGCGCAAAGAAGTTGCCCGGTTTCCACCGGGCCTGCCGCCATGAGGCCCTGACAAAGCGCCACGCCAAGACCCGATATAGCCAGGTTGACCGCATCGGCTGACGAATTGACCACGATGCCACCGGCCAGGTTTGGTTCGACCGCGGCATTGGCCGCCTGAAACCAGTGGCGCCAGGCGGGAATGCTGGCCGAGGCCGGGCCCCAGTCGGTGTGAATAAGCGGCAGGTCAGCCAGGCTTTCGGCGCTATCGAACGGGCCATGGCGGGCCATGAACGCCGGCGAGCAGACCGGCAGCACCGCATCGGTCACGATTTCGCGCGAACCGTGGGCGCGGTAGTGAAAGCCCCCAAAGGACATGCGGATGTCGATGCGGTCTCTTTCGAATGCCACCGGGTCGACCTCTCCGCGCAGCGAGATGTCGACCGATCCGTGCAGCGCCACAAATTCGGCGATGCGCAGCGACAGCCAGCCCGAGGCCATGGACGGTGGCACCGAGACGGTCAGCCGAGACCGTTGCCCGGAGCCGGAGATGCGGTTGGACACGTATTTCAGTTCTTCGAATGCGGCGCTGAGCCGGGGCAGAATTTCCAGCGCGGCCTCTGTCGGCGTGATGCCCCGGTTGACGCGGTAGAACAGCTTGTGACCGACCTGATCTTCCAGTGACCGGATCAGTTGAGAGATTGCAGCCGGAGAAACCGACAACTCGCGCGCCGCCGCAGCAAAGCTGCCGGTGCGTGCCGCGGCCTCAAGCGCCTGCAGACCTTTGAGAGAGGGAGCGGTGGCCATGTTCGCCTGATTGAGTAGATGGCCTTGTCATATAGCGAGAAATCCTCATTTTCGAAAACAATTTTTCTTTGATAGGCGTGGCTGACGCTTTCAGAACCATGGTCCCGCTACATGACGCCCAAAGACCTGCCACACCTGCCACCGTCCGAGCCGGCCTTTGCCGGTTTCAGGGGCACGGCTGCCCCTTGTCTGACGCTGACGGTCAATGGACGGGAGCACAGCGTCGTGGCGGACCCCACCGACAGGCTTTCGCTGGTGCTGCGCGATTGCCTTGGGCTGGCCGGCTTGAAACAAGGATGTCTGGAGGGTGAGTGCGGCGCCTGTACGGTGCTGGTGGATGGCGAGCCGGTCAATTCCTGCCTGATCCTGGTATTTCAGGTGCAGGGCAGGAGCATCACCACCGTCGAGGGGCTGGAGGCGCCCGACGGCACCTTGTCGCCATTGCAAAAGGCGTTTGTGGAACATGGCGCGGTTCAGTGCGGATACTGCACGCCCGGCATGGTCATGGCGGCGCAGGGGCTGCTGAACCGCAACCCCTCGCCCGATGAGCGTGAGATTCGCCATGCTCTCGGTGGCAATCTGTGCCGCTGCACCGGGTTTCAGGGCATCGTCGATGCCATACTGTCACAGGCTGCGCAATGAGCGTCGGGGTCCGCACGACGTCGCCTCGTGACCTGACGGATCTTGCCAGCCTGACCTGCGGGTATTCCGGCCCAATTGCATTCATCGCCGGGGGAACCGACCTGATCATCAAGCAGTCGGGCATGGACTGGCCCGGCTTGGTTGTCGATCTCACGCGACTGTCCGAGATCGGTGCAATTCGGGTCTCTGATACCATGGCCGAGATCGGCGCTGCCACGTCCCTGACGGCTGTGGCGGCCCACCCGGTTTTGAACCGGGAACTGCCGGTTCTGACCCAAGCCGCCGCCCAGGTCGGATCGGTTCAGATCCGCAACCGGGCGACAATCGGCGGCAATCTTGCCAGCGCCGTGCCCGCCGGCGACCTGCTGCCGGTGCTCAAATGCCTCGATTGCCGGGTCGAGATCCGACGGCGTGACGGAAGCGTGCAGCGCAAAGGGTTTGACGAACTGGTCGTCGGGCAGGCCAAAACCAGCCTGGCCAATGGCGACCTGATCGCCCGCATCGCGATCCCGCTGCGCCACGGCCCGAACCGCGCAAGCGCCTTTGCCAAGATCGGTTTGCGCGAGGTTCTGACCATCGCCCGGCTGAACCTGGCCGCGGTCGCCGATTTCGACCGCGAAGCCCGGCGCATCAACGATATACGTCTGGTCGCCGGTGCCATCGGCCCGGTGCCGCTGCGGCTTGACACGGTCGAGACCGTGCTGCGCGGCCGCGTCGTCGGTCAGCAACTGGCCGACGACGCGCTGCAGGCGCTGGTCGCGGTGGTTGACAACACGATAAGGGGGCGTCGGTCGCGGCCCTACAAGCGGCGGGCCATCGCCGGGCTGGGGCTCGATCTTCTGCAGGGGCTGTTCGGCCGCGCGTTCGAGCCCCCGCATGAAATGCGTTTTCCGGCATGAGCCACATTTCCAACCCTCTCCCGATTCTAGACGGCGCCGAGAAGGTCACCGGCAGGCTGCGCTACCTCGACGACATGCAGTTTGAAGGCATGGCCCATGCCCAATTGGTTTTCAGCACCCTGGCCCATGGCCGCATCATTGCCCTCGACACCGCCAGGGCGATGGCGGTTCCGGGCGTCCTGGCGGTGTTCCATCACGGCAACACACCGGACAACCGATACAACAGCACCATCTGGTTCGAGGAACAGGAAGCCCCGGAAGACGAGCGCATGTTCCCGCAGGTGGTGCGTCATGTGGGCGACCGGGTAGCGGCTGTCGTGGCCGAAACCCCCCGCATCGCCCGCCGCGCCGCCGGTCTGATCAGGGTAGAGTATGACATCCTGCCCGCAGTCATCGATCCGGCGCTGGCGCTTGACGGGTCTGCCGGGCCGGACGGTCTGGCCGAAGAGGTCCGGTTCGACTATGGCGATACGGACCGGGCCTTCGAGGCCGCCGACCTGATCGTTGATACCACCGTTTCGACCCCCAGAACCCATCACGGCGCCATCGAGAACCATAGCTGCGTCGCCATCCCGCAGCCCGACGGGCGTATCCTGCTGCACTCGCCCTGCCAGAGCGTGCACGCCGTACAGGTGGTCTGTGCCCGTGCGCTTGGGGTTCCGGCCTCGCAGGTGCGGGCCGTGATGTCGCCGATCGGAGGATCGTTCGGCGGCAAGGCCGAACCGGTGCTGGAGCCGCTTTGCGCCCATTTTGCCCTGGCCCTGAACCGGCCTGTGGGCCTGTCCTTTGACCGGGGGGAGACCTTTACCGCCACCCGCACACGCTCTGGCGCCAGGGGCCGTGTTCGTACGGCCGTGACCGGCGACGGGCGCATTCTGGCGCGCCAGACGGACGTGGTCAGCGATATCGGGGCCTACTGCACCGGCGGTCATTTTCTGCCCGGTTCGATGTCGCAACGCCTGTGCCGTCTCTACGACGTCGAGAGCCAGCGGTTCCGGGGCCGTGCCGCGCTGACCAACACGGTCCCGTCGGGGGCGTATCGCGGCTATGGCTCGCCGCAGATCCACGCGATCTCCGAGATCAATCTGGATCTGACGGCGCGCAGGCTGGGAATGGATCCGGTGGCCTTTCGCCTGAAGAACCTGATCGACCCTTATGCGGTCGATCCGGTGACCGGGGGCGATATCGGCAACGCCCGCATTCGCGAATGCGCTCAGGAGGGAGCGGCAAGGTTCGGCTGGCAGCAGCGCCGGGACCGCGACCGTTCGACCGGGCGGTTGCGCCGCGGCATTGGCATGGCCTGCGCCACCCATATCAACGGCTGCTTTCCCGGTTTTCACGAGGCGACGACCGCCACCCTGGCGGTCAGGAACGATGGCAGGCTCGACCTTACCTGCGCCCTTCACGATCTTGGCTGCGGCTCGAACACGGTTCTGGCCCAGATCATAGCCGAGGTGCTTCAGGTCGCGCCCGCCGACGTGGTTTTCAGCGCGGTAGACACCGATATCTGTGACTATGACCTGGGCACCCGCGCCAGCCGGATGACCTATATCTGCGGCGAGGCCGTGCGGCGTACCTCTGAGAGCCTGAAAGCGGTGCTCCGATCGACCGCGTCCTTGGAGTTCAACTGCGAGACAACGGATCTGTGCTTTGACAGTGGACAGGTGATCTGCGCCGGGCAGGGGCGAGAGATGACCTATTCCGAACTGGCCGCGCACGCCGCCCGGCGCCACCTGTTCTTGACCGCCACCGAAACCTATCGGGCAACCGCCAACCCGGGCTCTTTCGCGGCGCATTTCGCCGAGGTCGAAGTAGACACGCTGACCGGTGTCGCCAGGGTGGTGGACTATCTGGCCGCGCATGATCTGGGCCGGTCGATCAACCGACAGCTGGTTTCGGGCCAGATCCACGGCGGCATCCAGATGGGTATCGGCTTTGGCCTGCTGGAAGACATCGGGCTCGACCCGGACACCGGCAAGATGAAGGGCGACAGGTTCAGCCGCTACCACATGGTCAATGCGCCAGAGATGCCCAAGGTAGAGATCGTTCTGGTCGAAAGATCAGAGCCGACCGGGCCTTTTGGTGCCAAGGCCGTCGGCGAACTGGCAACCATCCCCGTGGCGCCTGCGATCGTCAACGCCGTGAACGACGCGCTGAACACCGAACTGACCTGCCTGCCGCTTGCCCCGGAACGCATTGCCGAGGCTGCCCGGTAGCGCCTGTTTCGCCAGCGCCTGAGTGGGCAATCGCATGATCCGCAAGGTCCCGGTCTACCCTGCCGATCCTATCCAGTTCAGCCCCCGGTTCAACAGGCAGCGCTGCACCCTGCCCGGATAGTCGCTGACGATACCGTCCACGCCCGCGTCGATCATGGCCTCGATATCGGCGGCCTCATTGACGGTCCAGGAGCAGACCAGCAGGCCAAGCGAATGCGCCTCGGCCACAAGTGCCGAGGTGACGTCATGGACGTGGGGGCACCAGATCTGCCCGCCGGCATCCCTGACCGCGCGGGGCAAAGAGACCGTCATGGCGGCAAAGTCCGGGCCCACGGATTTAGAGGAATCCTCGCCCGGGTCATCGGTGTTCTCGGGCAACTTTGAAAGGTACGAGGTCGGCATCTCGGGCGCCTGGGCGCGGCATTCGTCCAGCATGTCCCAGTCGAAGCTGTGCAGAACGGTGCGGGGTTCCAGCCCCCGGGCCCGAATCTCTGCCACCACGATGGCCACCACGTCGCTGCGCTCGCTGGCGTCGTCTTTCATCTCGGGGTCCGATTTCAGCTCCAGCAGCAGATGCAGCCCGCTGTTTTCGGGCCTGCGGGCCAAATCCAGCAGGTCGGCGAGGCGCGGCACCCGAACCTTGTTCATGAAGGCCTGATCGACAAAGCGCTTGCCATAGACAGAGCCACCGTCCAGCCCCCCCACTTCCAGTTCCTGTACCTGGGCAAGGGTCAGGTCCGCCACCTTGGGCTCCTCGCCTTTTATCCAGTTACCATCCGCGGTGCGTGTGGCGGCTCTGGACAGATGGTGGTTGTGGGTAATCACCGGGATCCGGTCACGGGTCAGAACCACATCGAACTCCAGCGCCACCACGCCGATACCGGTGGCGAACCGAAACCCTTCCATGGCGTTTTCCGGCATCACACCGCGCGCACCGCGATGGCCGATCAGGCGCACGATACCGTTGCCGCCGCGAAACCCGGACAGTTGCACAAAGCCGCTCACGTCTCGATACGGGTGCCGGTTTCAGGGTCGAACAGATGCGCCAGACCGGCGGATACCGAAAACGCCATGACCGACCCTGGCGCCGCGCTGACATGGCCCGGCAGGCTGGCGATCAGTTCGCTGGTGGTGCCTTCCAGCGTGCCATGCAGCAGCGTGTTGGCGCCCAGATGTTCGAACAATCCAACCGTAATCCGGATATCTCCGGCCTCGTCCGCCACCAGATGTTCCGGCCGAACGCCCAGCGTGACCCGGCCCTCGGTCGAACCGCCGCCCGCCATCCGGGCGCCGTTGCCCAGCACAAGGCTGCCGTCTGCCGCCTCGGTGGCCAGGAAATTCATTGCCGGGCTGCCGATGAACCCGGCGACAAACAGGGTTGCCGGCTTGTCATAAAGCTCTATCGGGGTGCCGAACTGTTCGACGAAACCGCCGTTCAGCACCATCAGCCTGTCGCCCAGGGTCATCGCCTCGACCTGGTCATGGGTGACATAGATGGCAGTCACCCCCAGCCGCTGCTGCAGCTTGCGGATCTCCAGCCGCATCTGCACCCGCAGCTTGGCATCCAGATTTGACAGCGGCTCGTCGAACAAAAAGACCTGCGGATCGCGCACGATGGCGCGGCCCATGGCGACGCGCTGGCGCTGACCGCCCGAAAGCTGCCGGGGCTTGCGGTCCAGATAGGGACGGATCTCCAGTATGTCGGCGGCCTCTTCGACCCGGCGGGCAATCTCGGCCTTGGCGATCTTTCGGATCTTCAGGCCATAGGCCATGTTCTGACGCACCGACATATGCGGATAAAGCGCGTAGTTCTGGAACACCATGGCGATATCCCGGTCAGCCGGTTCC
Source organism: Paracoccaceae bacterium (assembly GCA_024226455.1). Lineage (GTDB taxonomy): Bacteria > Pseudomonadota > Alphaproteobacteria > Rhodobacterales > Rhodobacteraceae > JAAELR01. Next base: position 6,554 of record JAAELR010000233.1, on the reverse strand, counting down.
AGCGTGTTGACCATCCGGTCGCCAATGCTGATTTCACCCGCCGTCACGGTTTCAAGGCCCGCCACCATGCGCAGCAGCGTGGACTTGCCACAGCCCGACGGGCCGACGATCACCACGAATTCGCCGTCGTGGATATGACCGTCGACATGGTGCAGCACCTCGATCTGGCCGTAGGCTTTCACAAGATCTTTCAGGGTGATGGATGCCATATTCGTTTGCCTACTTGTCTGTCTCGGTCAGGCCCTGAACAAAGAGCTTCTGCATGGCGACGACCACAAAGACCGGCGGAATCATCGCCAGCAGCGCCGTCATCATGATGATGTTCCACTGCGGCGATTGCTCTGCAGCCTCCAGCATCTGCTTGATGCTCATGACGATGGTGGTCATGTCCGCGTCGGTGGTGATCAAAAGCGGCCAGAGATACTGGTTCCAGCCATAGATGAATAGGATCACGAAAAGCGCCGCGATATTGGTGCGGCTTAGCGGTATCAGGATATCCCAGAAAAACCTCAGCGGCCCGGCCCCGTCGATCCTGGCGCTTTCCAGCAGCTCGTCGGGGATGGTCAGGAACACCTGGCGGAACATGAAGGTGGCGGTGGCAGAGGCAATCAGCGGGATCGACAGCCCCCAGTAGCTGTTCAGCATGCCCAGGTCGGCGACCACCTCGAAGGTGGGCAGGATACGCACTTCGACGGGCAGCATCAGGGTGATGAAGATCATCCAGAAAAAGCCCATGCGGAACGGGAATTTGAAATACACGATGGCAAAGGCCGAAATCAGGGAAATGGCGATCTTTCCCACCGCGATCATCATCGCCATGGTCAGGGAATTCAGCAGCATGCGCCAGACCGGCGCCGCTTCGCTTCCCGACAGGCCGGCGCCGAACAGGGTTTGCTTGAAGTTTGCCCAGAAATGACCGCCCGGCAGCATCGGAATAGGGGCCTGCGTCATGCGCACCGCATCATGGGTTGCCGCAACGAAGGTGATCCAGATCGGCAGCGCGACGATGGCAATCCCCAAGATCAGGACAAGGTGGGAAACCAGGTTCAGGATCGGGCGATTCTCGATCATCAGTATTCCACCTTTCTTTCCACATAGCGGAACTGAACCACGGTCATCGAGATGACCAGGAACATCAAGATCACCGATTGCGCCGCGGACCCGCCAAGGTCGAGCCCGACAAAGCCGTCATTGAACACCTTGTAGACCAGGATGGTGGTTGCGTTCGCCGGCCCGCCCTGGGTGATGGCATGGATGATGCCGAAAGTGTCAAAGAACGCATAGACCGCGTTGATCACCAGCAGGAAAAAGGTGGTGGGCGAAATTAGCGGAAAGATCAGATCCCGGAACCGTCGCACCGGCCCGGCACCGTCTATCGCCGCCGCCTCAATCAGCGAACGCGGGATGGACTGCATCGCGGCCAGGTAGAACAGGAAATTATACGCAATCTGCTTCCAGGCGGCGGCGAAGATCACCAGCGCCATGGCCTGATTGCCGTTCAGATAGTGGTTCCAGTCCACCCCGACCATTTCCAGCAGGAAGGGGAAGATCCCCAAGGTGGGGTTGAACATGAACACCCACAGCGCTCCGGCCAGCACCGGCGCCACCGCGTAGGGCCAGATCAGCATGGTCCGGTAGGCGGTTGCGCCGCGCACCACCCGGTCGGCGAAGCCCGCCAGGATCAGCGCCATGGACATCGAGAGAAATGCCACCGCCACGGAAAACAGGATGGTGCGCCCGAAAGAGGCAAGATAGATCGCGTCGTCCATCAGCAGCGTGAAATTCTCGAGCCAGACGAATTCTGTCGACAGGCCAAATGCGTCTTCGATGAGAAATGACTGATAGACCGCCTGACTGGCGGGCCAGATGAAAAAGACCAGCGTGACAAGGATCTGGGGCGCCACCAGCAGATAGGGCAGAACCGAGGCCGGGAAATGGACGCGTTTCAGCACTGGCGCCTCGTTGTCCGTTGCAAACAGAAAGCAAGTGGTGCCTGCCGGTCTGGCCGACCGCCAGGCACTGGTGTGTAGTGACCGCCTAGTTCGCGGTACGCTCGAACTTGCGCAGCAGCGCGTTGCCGCGTTCCGCCGCCGTGTTCAGCGCCTGCGTGGCCGTCTTGTTACCGGCCCACAGCGCTTCCAGCTCTTCGTTGATGACGTCGCGCACCTGCACGAAGTTGCCAAACCGCAGCCCGCGCGAATTCGGCGTCGGTGCGTTCAGGCTAAGCTGCTTGATGGCCGTGTCGGTGCCGGGGTTGCTGTCATAGAACCCCTGTTCCTGGCTCAGGTGATAGGCCGCAGTGGTGATTGGCACATAGCCGGTTTCCTGATGCCACCAGGCCTGAACCTCGGCCGAGGACATATAGGTCAGGAACTTGGCGAGCCCCTTGTAGGCATCGTCGTCGTGTCCGGCCAGTGCCCACAAGGTGGCACCACCGATGATAGAGTTCTGCGGCGCGTCGGCCACCGCGGTATCCAGCGGCAGCATGGTCTGACCGAACGCGAAGTCGGCCTGCGACTTGATCGAGCCATAGTAGGCCGACGAGTTCATCCACATGCCGCATTCGCCGCTGGTGAACAGGGGCAGGCTGTCGCCACGGCGTCCGCCATATTTGAACAGGTTGCCCTCCGACATGGCGGCCACGTCGTCCAGACGCGCGGCGACGGTGTCGTTGTTGAAGGTGAACTCTGTGTCGAACCCGGCAAAACCGTTCTCTTTGGTGCCCATCTCCAGGTTATGCCAGGCCGAATAGTTCTCGATCATGACCCAGGACTGCCAGCCGAACGACAGGCCGCATTCCATGCCGTTGTCGACCAGCGCCTTGGCCGCGACCTTGACCTCATCCCAGGTCTGCGGCGGCTCTACACCGGCGGCGCTCAACGCGTCCGCATTGTACCAAAGAACCGGTGTCGAGCTGTTGAAGGGCATCGACAAAAGTTCGCCTTCGGGCGTCTGATAGTAAGAGATCACCGCCGGCAGGTAATCGGACTTGTCAAACGCTTCACCGGCATCCGACATCAGCTGCTCGACCGGATAGATCGCACCCTTGGCGGCCATCATCGTCGCGGTGCCGACCTCGAACACCTGAACCAGATGCGGATGCTCCTTGGCGCGGAATGCCGCCACGGCCGCCGTCATGGTTTCGGTGTAGTTCCCCTTGAAGCTCGGCACGATCTTATAGTCGGGCTGGCTGGCATTGAAATCCGCGGCGATCTTGTCTACCCGCTCTCCATTGGTGCCGCCCATGGCGTGCCACCAGTTGATTTCTGTCTGTGCCAGGCTCATTCCTGCGCTGACGGTCAGAACTGCCGTGCTAAAAAAGATGGTTCTCCAAGACATTTCGTCCTCCCTGGGTGTGGATGTGGGGGGATGGTCGCTCACCTGAAAAGATAACTCAAGAAAAAGATTCCTGGCCCGAAATATAACGTAATGTTATGTTGATGGAGTACAGGTTTGGCCAATTCCCGGCCAAACAAGGGTAAGCCTTTGAATTTCAAGCTCAGACAGCTAGAGGCCTTTCGGGCCATCGCCCGGACAGGTTCGATAACCCGCGCCGCGGCAGAGCTTGGTGTGTCTCAGCCCGCCGTCAGCCGACTGCTGGCGGATTTCTCCAGAACCGTGGATTTCCCGCTTTTTCGCCGCGAAGCCGGCAGCCTGATTCCAACCACCGAAGCGGATTACATGCTTGCCGAGATCTCGCGGGTATTCGAAAGCCTGAACCACCTCGAAGATCTGCGGCACAATCTGAAAAAACGTACCGCGGGGCATCTGCGGATCGCCTGCCTGCCCGGATTTGCCACCAGCCACCTGCCCACGGTGCTTGCGGATTTTCTGAAGGACCGGCCCCAGGTCACGGTCACCCTGGAACCCGACCGCCCGGAGCGCATTCTGGAATGGATCATCGGGCAGCAATACGATTGCGCCATCACCGACGGCTTCAGCGGCCATCCGGCGACCGAAAGCACCGACATCCCTATCCGTACCGTGTGCATCATGCCCAAAGGGCATGCGCTTGCGCAGTTGGAGGTCATAGCTCCGGCCGATCTTCGGGCCGAGAAGCTGATACATTCGCGCCGCGACAGCCCGTTCTTTCGGCAACTGGAAAGGGCATTCGCCGATGACAACGAACAGATGAACTCTTGGATAGAAGTGCGCCAGTTCACCGCCGCCTGCACCATCGTCAGCCAAGGCCACGGGGTGTCTGTCGTCAGCGCGCTCGACGCAGAGCAATACCGCAACCAGGGCATCGAAATCCGCCGATTCCGCCCGCTGATCACGCACCGCCTGTCGCTATTGCGCGCGATCTCCGCAAGCAGTTCACCCTTGGTTCTCGATTTCCTCAGGCATTTCACCGCAAGCCTTGCACCATTTGCGGTCTCTCCAGGCCAGGACCCTGCGGCGGCACCCGACCGCAGCCGTCAGGCCCGGCGCCGGTCCTGACAGCGGGGACCGAAAGCGCGGGGATGATCATCGGTGGTGTCCGGCGGGTGACCTGCAAACAGAACCCGCCCCGCCGACCGCAGCTTGTCGGCCCCTGCGGGCCCTTCTCGCAAAGCGAGGAGTACCGCGTCAGCGGGCGATGAGCGCCCCTATGGCGCCTAGAACGGCAACTTGAAATCTGCAGGCAGGCCCAGCCCTTCGGTGATCCGTTTCATCTCTTCCTGGCCACGCTCTGCGGCGCGGGTCTGGGCTTCCTTGATGGCGGCCAGGATCAGGTCCTCGACCACTTCCTTTTCATCCGGGTTGAAGATCGACGGGTCGATCTCCAGTGCCGTCAGTTCGCCCTTGGCGGTGGCGGTGGCGCGCACCAGCCCGGCACCGGATTCGCCGACCACGGTGATGGAGCCCAGATTGTCCTGCATCTCGGCCATCCTGGTCTGCATTTCCTTGGCCTTCTTCATCATCCCGGCCATGTCGCCAAGCTGGCCCAGTCCCTTGAGCATAGGTTGTCTCCTGCGAAAAACGGTTGTTGCACAGATACGGGCGGACGCGGTCATAAACAAGGGCGCCATGGCAGAGCGTTTGCAGCACAGTCGCCGTGGCGGCCAAAACGTGCTATGCACAAGGCCACCCGGCACAGCGATGGAGGCGGCGATGACGGCAGTTCGACTTTTGGCAGCAATGGCAGCTTTGGCGTTCGGAGTGGCCGCAGGGGCCGCGACGGCGCAGAAAAGCGGCCAGCCCGCCACCGGCCCTACCCCGACGGCGGTGGTGGCGACAGGGCCGGTGGTCGATGTGCTGGCCATGCTGGTACCTGCGGACGAGGCCCGCGCGTTCACCGATTTTTTGGGCCAGGCACCCGCCGGGGTGAACGGCGACACCATCGGCCACATGCTGTTCACCAGGCGGCATTTCGACAAGGCTGCATGGTTTTTCGGAACCGAGGCGGCGATTGACCCGTCCGACCCGGTGTCGCTGAACAACTACGCCGCGATGCTGACAGAGGTATTCGCCGATGATCCCGGCGCCACGAACGCCGCCGCCTACCTGTCCGCCGCCCATGGGGCGGCCTTGCAGGCCGTGGCTATCGACCCGGGCAACGCCGCCTTTCAGAACAATCTCGGCAACGCCGCCCGGCGGCTGGGGCTGACCCGGGACGCTGTGACGGCCGCCGAGGCCGCGGTGCGGTTGAACCCGGACGAGCCGCTCTATTGGGTCAACCTGGCCCGTGCGCATGAGGCGCTGGGCGATCCGGCAGCGGCGGCCGAGGCGCTGGCGCGGGCCCATGCGCTTTCGCCCAACAGCATGGTTGTGGCTTTCGCGCGCAACGACCTGCCCTCTGGCGGGCCATATCAGGGCGCGGTCCAGCGCAACTGCGAGGTCAATTTCCACTGTCAGGAGATCTGCCCGCGCAGCATCATCGGCGGGCTGATGTCGGTCACCTGCGAGATGGAAAACTCCAGCGCGCAACTGGCCTGCATGGAAGGCAAGCCCTTCCCGACCTCGTATAACTGCAAAGAGGATCTCCCCGAATACGGCATCCTGATTCCGGGGCTGAATTCCGGTTTTTCCATCGCAGTGCCGGGCTTTTCGGTGCATGTGGTGGTCGATGGCCAGGGCAATGTCGATGTGCGCGTCGAGGCCGGTGTCAGCGTTGGGCCGGTCGGCGGCTATGTTCGCGGCGACGGGCATTTTGGCCCCAGCGGTGGCGTAACCTTCGACAATATGGGTGGTGGCGTGCGAGTCTCGGTGCTGCCCTCCAGCCCGGCCTCTGACCTTGCCAGCGGCCTGGGCCACCCGCCGGTGCATATAGAGGTCGAATCGACCGGCGGCCGACCCGCCAGCGTGAATGTCGAGGTCTACAATGCGGGGGTGATCTCGGGCTGACGCCTGGCACCGGACGATTGCGCAACCTGATGTCTGGAAATTGTCGTGAGGGTTTCATTCATCGAGCCCTTCCCATTTGATGTATCCTCCTGCGCCTGAATTGACCTGAAGATTGACCTCAAATCACTTTGTATTCCTTGAGCGAGACGACGCGGAAGTTATCCGTAACGGTGTCGCGGAACTCACGCCATCTGTCGGGCAGGGTCTTGCGAAAGAAACCCAGAATG
>JAAELR010000232.1 GCA_024226455.1 Paracoccaceae bacterium | reverse complement strand
GACGGCCTGTTCGAGCAGTTCGGGGCGCGCAAGCGCAGCACCGACTTCGCCACCGGCGAGCGACTCGGCACGAACGACCATCTGATCGTCTGGACCAAGCCGAAGCGCCCGTCGTGGACGGGCCCCGAGGAATACGACGGCGTCCCCGAGACGCTGACGGTGCGCGAACTCCACGCCGGCGGCAAGGTGTTGGTCACCACATTCCTGTGCCCGAAGGACACGCCCAAAGGCATGCTCAGGGCCTTGTACCGGCGCCGCTGGCACGTCGAGCTCGACGTGCGCAACATCAAGACGACGCTCGGCATGGAGGCGCTGCGCTGCCGCACGCCCGAGATGGCGCGCAAGGAACTGTGGGTCTACCTGCTCGCGTACAATCTGATCCGGCTGCTGATGGCCCAGGCCGCGCTGCTGGCCGACCAGGTGCCGCGCCAGCTCAGCTTCAAGCACACCGTGCAGGTCTGGATCAGTTGGTGCCAGCGCGGCGGCGGCAGCCACGACGGCGTGGTCATGCACGGGCTCCTGGTGCTCATCGCGCAGCCGCGGGTCGGTCTCAGACCGGGGCGCATCGAGCCCCGCCAGCGCAAGCGACGGCCCAAGGCGTTTCCGCTGATGACCAAGCCGAGGCAAGAGGCACGCGAAGAGGTGCGCTTGAACGGCCATGCGAAGAAGCAGCGGTGAGCGGAGCGCGGCGCTAAGCCTATGAAAGGGCTCCTGAATCGCTTAAGTTAGCGCCATTCGGATCTGACCCCTTTTCCCGCCGCGGTGACGCGCCCCCTGGCGCCGGCCTCGGTGGGCAGCCGGAAGGTCGTGGAGAACTGCCCGCGCAGGCCGCGCTGGAGCGGGTGGGCGACCGTGCCCTGTCCTTCGACCCGCCAGCGCAGGAGGTGCTCGGGCGGGGGTTCGGGGGCGCTGTCGCCGAAGCCCAGAACCTGGGCGAAAACG
>JAAELR010000231.1 GCA_024226455.1 Paracoccaceae bacterium | reverse complement strand
GTCAGTTGGCCAAAACAGACCGCGTGGATGCAGCGATACTGGCCAGAATGGGGTCTCTTCTGGAGTTGGGCGCGGATCAACCAAGAAGCGAAACACAGCATGATCTCATGCAATTGGCGCCGACCCGCCAGGCTTTGATCAGGGACCGAACCGCTGCAAGGGCAAGGCTGCAAATCCGAGAAGCGGTTCAACAAGCTGATCTCAAAACGCCGGTTCCGGGTCGAGCAATGTTTCGGCACCATGAAACGCCTCTTCGGCCTGCACAGGGCCCGCTACTTTGGCGTGGCCAAAACACACGCCCAGCTGGCGATGGCGGCAATCGGGCAGAACCTGCTCAAGGCCGAGAACAAGATCACCCTCAACCCGAAAACCCCGGCAATCGCCTAGACCAAACCCCAAACGCCCTATGCCCGCTGAAAAGGCAGCGGGGTAAGCGGGATGGGCAGAACCGAGCCGGAAGAAAAATTCAGCCCATCACGCAGAGGTCTTTGTCTTGAGGACGGCAATTCAACGCTTACGCGGGGCGTTGATTATGTGTCGGACTACGATTCCACCACACTAGCCGTTGAACCAGTCCTCGGCCGCCCGCACGATGGCCTCGGCCAGCTGGTCCTTGCGGGCACCGGCCTTGCCACTGTCCGACGGGGAAGAGCCGAAGAACGGCTCGATCAGCGTCGCCGGAGCCCGGCCGGCCTGCAACGACCGCTGACCGCGGCGCTGCCTGCCCGAGGCCTGAAACGGGGTCACCGCGCCACCGGTGCCGCGCGGCCAGTCCGGCGTCTCCAGCACTGCGGAAATCCGATCAAAAAGATGCCCCGCGAACCGTTTGCCACTGGACGAGCCGGGATCATACAGGATCCCGGTGCCGCGGGCGTTCTGGTTGTGGGCAGAGTTGAAATGCAGCTCTGTCGTGATGTCCGACCCCCAGGCGTCGGAGCGTTGATACGCGCCGGCAATTCCACCCTGATCGCGCAAAAAGGTTCTGATCCCGATCTGGGTGCCGACTTGCCCGATCCGTGTGGCCAGGTCCTTGTTCCATGGGTATTCCTGCATCCCAAGATGCGCTGATAGTGCGCCCGCGTCCGCGGATGTGTGACCGACGATAATGCCAAGTTTCATGTCCAATAGCCTTTCAATTATGCGGGTCCAATACCGCTTTATAGCACAACTACAGCGGTCACGAAACGAGGAATCTCATTTCCGGCTTGCCCCCAGTGGGAACGGCGCCTAGGGCTTTGCACCCATGAGACTGTTATTTCTGGGCGATGTTGTGGGCCGGTCGGGGCGCAAGGCGATCAGCGACCGGCTGAAGCGGCTGCGCGAAAGCTGGCGGCTGGATTTCGTGGTGGTCAATGCCGAGAACGCCACCAACGGCGCCGGGCTTTCGGCGGCGCATGCAAAGGTATTGCTGGATGCCGGGGCCGATTGTCTGACCCTGGGCGATCATGCCTTCGACCAGCGCGAGATGCTGCAATTCATCGAAAAAGAGCCGCGCATCCTGCGGCCCCTGAACTTCGCCAGATCGGCGCCGGGGAAGGGCGCGCGGGTGTTCGAGGCCACACGGGGCCGCAAGGTGCTGGTGGCGCAGGTGCTGGGCCAGGTCTTCATGAAACGCGCCTATGACGACCCGTTCTCGACCATCGAAACGGTGCTGAAGAAACACCCGCGCGGCGGTCAGGTCGCGGCGTCGCTGATCGACATGCATTGCGAGGCCACGTCCGAGAAGATGGCGATGGGCCACTGGTGCGATGGTCGCGCCAGCGCGGTGGTGGGTACCCATACCCATGTGCCGACCGGTGACGCGATGGTGCTGCCGGGCGGCACCGGGTACCAGTCCGATGCCGGCATGTGCGGCGACTACAACACGGTGATTGGCATGGACAAGGCCGAACCCATGCGCCGCTTCATCACCGGCATGTCGGGCGGACGGTTCAAGCCCGGCGAGGGCGAGGCCACGCTGAGCGGGCTTTTCGTCGAAACCGACGATCGCAGCGGCAAGGCTTTGCGCGTGGCGATGGTGCGCGAGGGCGGCGTGCTGCAGATGGCCGGCCCTTGATGCTGTGCGACCCGTCGGTCGCCGGGACCGGACGCCAAGGCAGGCTTCGGCCGCCGGCGGTCAAACGGCAGAGCTCGGCTGCACATGGGTGACCGTTGGCTGCTGATCGCGGTGCTGGTCGCGATGGGTGCGGGCTGGGGTGCGACGATGCCGATGGCCAAGATCGCGGTCAGCGAAGGCTACCGGCATTTCGGTCTGATCTTCTGGCAATTGGTGATCGGGGCGGCGATCCTTGGGGTCTTGGTAGCGGTCCGGGGTCAGCGGCTGCCGCTGGGTCGCCGGCAGGTGGTGATGTATCTCGCGGTGGCACTGCTCGGCACGGTGCTGCCGAACACCACATCCTATCAGTCGGCAGTCTACCTGCCCGCCGGGGTCATCGCCATCGGTATCGCCACGGTGCCGATGTTCGCCTTTCCCATTGCGCTGCTTATGGCGACCGACCGGTTCGACTGGTTCAGGCTGGCCGGCCTGGGTTTTGGCCTGGCCGGCGTGCTGGTGCTGGTGGGCCCCGAGGCCAGCTTGCCGGAACGTTGGATGGTCTGGGTGATCCCGCTGGCGCTGGTGGCGCCGGTGTTTTACGGGATCGAGGGTAATGTGGTTGCGAAATACGGCACTGCCGGGCTTGACCCGATCCAATTGCTCTGCGGCGCCTCGGTGGTGGGCGCGCTGATTGCGCTGCCGCTGGCGCTGGGCAGCGGCCACTGGATCGATCCGCGCCCGCCCTGGGGTGCGCCGGACCGGGCGCTGATCGCCAGTTCGGTGATCCATGCCGCAGTCTATGTCACCTATGTCTGGATGGTGGGCCGTGCGGGGGCGGTCTTTGCAGCACAGGTGAGCTATATGGTCACCGGCTTTGGCGTCATCTGGGCGATGCTGTTTTTGGGAGAGCGCTATTCGGGCTGGGTCTGGGCGGCAATGGCGCTGATGTTCGCGGGGCTGTTTCTGGTCCAGCCGCGCAGGAACCAGGCTTTATGAGGCGGCCGAACCAGGCACGGGGTCGCGAACCCGGGCACCGAAGCCGCGCGTGTCACCGGCGAACCGGTTTTCCCGGCTTGTGCCGCAGCGCCAGGCCCGGCAGGATAGGCCAAAGGGCCGCGCAAAGATGACCGAGCTTCTAGGACTGACCCAGACCGGCGAGGCGCTGCTGACGCTTGGCGTCGTGGCCGCGATGTTCACGCTCTTCATCCGCGAGGTCTATACGCCCGAAGTGACCGCCATCGCCGGGGCCACGGCGCTGCTGGCGCTGGGCGTGTTGCCCTATGACGAGGCGCTGCATGTGCTGGCCAACCCGGCGCCCTGGACCATCGCGGCGATGTTCATGGTGATGGGTGCGCTGGTCAGGACCGGGGCGCTGGAATGGTTCACCCGGCTGGCCGAAAGCCGCGCCGACACCAACCCGGCCCTGGCGATCTTCGGGCTGATGGCGCTGACCGTGGTGGCCTCTGCCTTTGTCAACAACACGCCGGTGGTGCTGGTGATGATCCCGGTCTTCGTGCAACTGTCGGGCAAGCTCGGGATCTCGGCCAGCAAGATCCTGATCCCGCTTTCCTATGTGGCGATCCTCGGCGGCACCTGCACCCTGATCGGCACCTCGACCAACCTGCTGGTCGACGGGGTCGCCCGTGCCAGCGGGCTGGAGCCCTTCACTATCTTCGAAGTCACGCCGCTGGCGGCGATCCTTGTGGTCTGGGGCGGGCTTTATCTGCGCTTTATCGGCCCGCGGCTGCTGCCCGACCGGCCCAGCATGGCAAGCCTGTTGGGTGGGCAGAAGAAGATGAAGTTTTTCACCGAGGCGGTGATCCCGAGCGACTCGAACCTGATCGGCCGCGAGGTGCTGGACGTGCAGCTGTTCAAACGTGACGGCGTGCGGCTGATCGACGTCTTGCGCGGCGACGCCTCGCTGCGCCGCGACCTGAAGGGGGTGACGCTGCAGGCCGGCGACAGGGTGGTGCTGCGCACAAGGATGACCGAGCTTCTTGGCCTGCAGCGCAACAAGTCTCTGCGCCGTGTCGACCAGGTTTCGGCTGTCGAGACCAAGACCGTCGAGGTGCTTATCACGCCGGGATGCAGGTTGGTGGGAAAGACGCTGGGGGAGCTGCGCCTGCGCCGACGTTACGGGGTCTATACCCTGGCGGTGCACCGGCGCGACGAGAATATCGGCCAGAAGCTCGATGCGGTGACGGTGAGCGTGGGCGACACGCTGCTGCTCGAGGGCTCGCCCGAGGATATCCAGCGGCTGGCGGCGGATGCCGAGCTGGTCAACGTTGCCAAGCCCACCGACCGCGCCTTTCGCCGCCGTCATGCCCCGCTGGCGCTGGCCGCCCTGGCCGGCATCGTGACGCTGGCCGCATTCGGCGTGGCGCCGATCCTGCTATTGGCCTTTCTGGCCGTCGCCATGGTGCTGGTGACCCGCTGCATCGACGCCGACGAGGCGTTCTCTTTCGTCGACGGGCGGCTCTTGGCGCTGATTTTCGCCATGCTCGCGGTGGCCACCGCGCTGGAAACCTCCGGCGCCATCCACCTGCTGGTCGAGGCCTTCGCCCCGTTCCTCGGTGGCCTGCCGCCTTTCTTGATCGTCTGGGCCATCTACCTGCTGACCTCGGTGTTGTCGGAACTGATCAACCACGCGGTCGCGGTGGTGGTGACGCCGGTCGCCATCGGCCTGGCGCTGAACCTCGGCGTCGATCCCAGACCGCTGGTGGTGGCGGTGATGATCGCCGCATCCGCCACCTTCGCCACCCCGATCAGCTATCAGACCAACATGATGGTCTACGGCCCCGGCGGCTATCGCTTCACCGACTTCCTGCGGGTCGGCATCCCTTTGAACCTCTCCATCGGCATGATCGCCTCGGCGCTGATCCCGTTCTTCTGGCCGCTGTGATCCGATGCTGGGCTGGCTGCGAGGACATTGGCAACTGATCGCGCTGATGGCGCTGGTGGTGGCGCTGTGGCAGACACCGGTGATCCTGCCGCTGAAGCTGCTGGTGGTGTTCCTGCACGAGCTGTCGCACGGGGGCGCGGCGCTGCTGACCGGCGGCGAGATCGTCTCCATGACGTTGTCGCCGGATGAGGGCGGTGCTGCCATGATACGGGGCGGCAGCCGGTTTGTCGTCCTGTCGGCGGGTTATGTGGGCTCTTTGCTGCTGGGAGTGCTGTTGCTGCTGGCCGGGCTGCACAGCCGGGCCGACCGGGCGGTCGTGGCGGGGCTCGGGGTGGTGGTGCTGGTGGTCACGGCGATTTACCTGCGCGGGCTGTTCGCGATGGGTTTCGGCGTGTTGGCCGGTGCCGTGATGCTGGCAATGGCGAGGTTTCTGTCGCACCAGGTCAACGACCTGGCGCTGCGGCTCATCGGCCTGACAAGCATGATCTACGTGCCCCGGGATATCTTCAGCGACACCATTGCCCGGTCGCACCTGCGTTCCGACGCCTACATGCTGGGCGAATACGCTTTCGGCGGCCCGATGTTCTGGGGCGGGCTTTGGCTGGTGCTCAGCTTCGCGGTGATCGGGCTCTGCCTGCGCTACGGTCTCGGGCGCGACAGCAATACTCACTTCTCTGCCCGGACCTGACCCGCCGGCGCCGTCACGCGCCCTGCACGACCCCGGCCTGCCTGTCCTTTTCCGCCTCGCCGCGCAGCCAGGTCACGAATTTCCGGACCGGTTTTCGCAGGGTGCCCGGCCGGGTTTCCAGGTAGATGGTCCCGTAGCCGGGTTCGCAGTAGATCTCTACAAGGCGCCCCCTGTCGATATCGTCCTGTACCAGCGGCCGCGGGGTATAGGTGATACCGTCACCGCGGCGCACGGCCTCCATGATCAGGTTGCCGGGCATGTGCGAAATCATCAGCGGCCGGTTGATCGCCACGCCTCGCCGGGCGAACCACCGCGCCACCTCGTTGGTGCCCAGTTCCTGAAGCCAGGCAAACCCGATCAGATCCGCAGGGTCGCCCACCTCGCGCCCGCCGACCAGCGAGGCCGCACCCACGACCAGAATGTCAAGATCCATCAGCACGTCGACCGGCGGCTGCGGACCGGTCTTTTCGCGGTACCGCATGGCCACATCCAGCCCGCCATCGGCAAACTCGATGACTTTGGCCGTGGGGTTCAAAAGCAGGGTGATACCGGGGTTTTGCCGCTGAAATTCCGGCAGACGCGGCAACAGCCAGTTGACCGCGAAAGCCGGCGACATGGTCACCTGCACCGGGCGGCGCTCTTCTTCTTGCCGGAACATGGCGATGGCACCGCCGATGCGGGCAAACCCGGCCTCCAGTTCGGCGGCCAGCCGGGCGCCGTCAGGGGTCAGCCGAATGCCGCGCCCGTCGCGCACCGCAAGCGATGCGCCAAGATGCGCCTCCAGCGCCCGAACCTGTTGGCTGACCGCCGCATGAGTGACGTTAAGCGCCTCTCCCGCCGCTGAAAAGCTGCGGGTCTCGGCAAGGGCGGCAAACGCCTTCAGGGCGTTCAGCGATGGCAGGTTGGTCCAGTCCATTTGTTAGCAAACCTAACATATAGAGAGAATTCTTGAATCGATTTCTTCGTGAGCCCGCGCAATAGTGCCGGGAAACAGGAACTGAGTTTGCCGGACAAGGAGCGCTGCGGATCATGCCGGACCAGAAAATCTTACATGAAGGCGGCTGCCGATGCGGTGCGGTGCGCTACCGGGTCAACGGGGCGCACAGCTATTCGGGCGTCTGCCACTGCGACGATTGCCGCCGGGCCACCGGCGGCGCCTTCGTGCCCTGGTTCGGCGCCGACCCGGCGAATTTCGAGATTACCGGGGGCCAGATCAAGGAATGGCAGTCGTCGCCCGGCATCCTGCGCGGTTTTTGCGGCGACTGCGGCTCCCCGCTCAGCTTTCGGGGCGAGGGCTGGAACGACATCGCGCTGACCATCGCCTCGCTCGACGACCCCAATTCGATTACGCCCCAATCCAATGTCTACCTGCGCGAGCGGCTGCATTGGGTGAGGTGGAACGAGGACATGCGCAACTACGATGGCTTTCCCGACGACAACAAGGAGGATTGATGATGGCCAAGACCTATTCCTATGCCTGTGCGGAGTTTCCCGGAATGGAAAGCTGCCCGGCGCATTTCCACACCGAAACCCGTGAAGAGTTGTTCGAACTGACCAAGCAGCACGCGATCATCGCCCATGGCGAAAGCCCCGACGACTGGGCAGCAGAAGACCTGCAGATGGTGAAGGATCTCTTCAAAGAAGAAGGCTGACGGACATGCTGGTGCGCACACTCGACGAGGTGATGGGCACACCGGGCGAGGCGCATGGGCCGAAATGGCACTCCATGCGCCTTTTGCTGGCCGGTGACGGTATGGGGGTGACCCTGACGGATTTGATCCTCGAGACCGGGTTCGAGATGACGCTGCAGCAGGAAAACCACTTTCAGGCCTGTTATTGCCTCGAAGGAACCGGCCAGGTGGAAGAGCTGGAAAACGACCGGGTGCACCGGATCCGCCCCGGCATGCTATATGCGATGAACGGCCATGACCGGCACCGCATCACGGTGACAGAACGTATGCGGCTGATCTGCACCCTCTTTCCCGCTCTGCGCGGGGACGAGGTGCACGATCCGGACGGGGGCCTATAGCGGCCAGAACACCAGGATCGCCGGCACCGATACCGCCACGATCAGTATCTCCAGCGGTAGCCCGGTGCGCCAGTAATCGCCAAAGCGATAGCCGCCCGGCCCCAGGATCAGCGTGTTGTTCTTGTGTCCGATGGGGGTCAGAAAGGCGCAGCTGGCCGCCACCGCCACCGCCATCAGGAACGGGTCGGGCGAGACCCCAAGCGATTGCGCCATCTGGATGCCCACCGGCGCGGCCACGATGGTCGTGGCGGTGTTGTTCAGCACATCGCTCAGCGTCATGGTCACCATCATCAGCACCGTCAGGATCGCCCAGGGCGCCATGCCCTCGGTCAGCCCCACCAGCGCGCCGGCGATCAGCTCGGTACCGCCCGAGCTGTCCAGCGCCGCCCCCAGCGGGATCATCGAGCCCAGCAGTACCACGACCGGCCATTCGATATGATCGTAGATCTCGCTGATCGGCAGTATCCTGGTCAGTACATAGCCCACCGCCACCAGCCCCAGAGCCACCGGCAGGTAAAGCCAGCCCAGCGACGCCGCGGCCACCGCCACCGCGAACATGCCTATGCCCAGCCAGACCTTGCGGTCCTGGGTCACCGCCAGGCCCCTGTCGGCCAGCGGCAGACAGCCCAGCCAGTCGGTCACATCCGTCTCGGCCCCGTGCGGCACCAGCAGCAGCAGGATATCGCCCGGACGCACCACCGTCCGGCGCACCTGGCGCCGGATCCGCGCCCCCCGCCGTGCGATGCCCATCAGCACCGCGCCCCGGCGCCATGCCATACCGACAGAGGCCGCCGTCTTGCCGGCGATGCGGGCGTTCTCCGGCACCACCACCTCTATCTTCGACAGGCCGGATCCTTCGGCGGTCAGGTGCTTTTCCCGCTCCGGCTCGGCGAAATCCAGCGACAGGGCGGCGCGAAACTCGTCCAGCGCCTGCGGCTCGGCCTCGATCGCCAGCGCGTCATGCGCCTCCAGCCGGTCGCGCCGGGCCATGCCGAACAGCCGCTTGCCGCCGCGCACCAGCCCGATGATGGCGACGTCGCTCTTCTCGGCCATTTCGGTCAGATCGCTCAGGCGCTTGCCGATATGTTCGCTGCCTTCCGGCACGGTCAGCTCGGCCACGTATTCCGCCGCCTCGTTGCCGGGCTCGTCCCCCGCCTCGGGCTGCGGGATCAGCCGCCAGCCGATCAGCGCCACGAAAGCCAGCCCGGCAATCGCCGCCACTCCGCCGACTGGCGCGAAATCGAACATCGAAAAAGGCTCTCCCAGCGCGTCCTGCCGGATCGAGGCGATGATGATGTTTGGCGGTGTCCCGATCAGCGTGACCATGCCGCCAAGGATGGTGGCGAAGGAAAGCGGCATCAGTGTCAGCCCCGGCGCCCGCCCTGCCTTTTTGGCGGTCTGCATGTCGACCGGCATCAGCAGCGCCAGGGCGGCCACGTTGTTCATGAAGGCCGACAATACCCCGCCGATGCCGCCCATGATGGCGATGTGGGCGCCCAGGCTGCGCGAGCTGTCGACCATTGTGCGCGTGATCAGGTAGACGGCGCCGGACCGCACCAGCCCGGCCGACACCACCAGTACCAGCGCCACCACCAGCGTGGCCGGGTGGCCAAAGCCGGAAAACGCCTGCTTGGTCGGTACCACGCCCAGCACCACGCCCAGCATCAGCGCCGAAAAGGCAACGAGGTCATAGCGGTACCGTCCCCAAAGCAGCATGCCGAAGACACCGGCGAAAAGGGCGAATAGAATGATCTGGTCACTGTTCATGCAACAATCCTAGCGTGGATCCACGGCAGGTTGAACCACCTCCGCTCCGGCCACGTTCCAAATTCCAGGTTCCGATCCCGGCGCCGGCAAGTCAGCCGCCACCGAACTCGCGCCGCCCGACCTCTTGCGCCGCGATGGCGTCCCAGTCCCAGTCGATGCCCAGCCCCGGGGCCTCGCTTGGCCAGGCGCGGCCATCCTCGATACGCAGCCCCGCGCCGGTGATGTCGTCAAGCTGCGGGATGTATTCCAGCCAGGGCGCGTTCGGAACCGCGCAGACCAGGCTGGCGTGCAGTTCCATCAGGAAATGCGGGCAGATCGGGAGGTTGAAGGCCTCTGCCAGATGCGCCGCCTTGATCCAGGGGGTTATGCCCCCGATCCGGGCCACATCGGCCTGAATGATCGAGGCCGCGCCGGCGTCCAGATAATCCTTGAACTGGCTCAGCGAATAAAGGCTCTCTCCCACCGCGATGGGCACCGAAGTCGCAGCGGCCAGCCTTGCATGCCCGCCCACATCGTCGGCCGGCATCGGCTCTTCGAACCAGGCGATGGCCACTTCCTCCAGCATGCGCGCCCGTCGCATCGCCTCGGGCAGGCCAAAGCCCTGATTGGCGTCCACCATGATCTCGTATCCCGGCCCCACCGCATCGCGCACCGCCGCCAGCCTGGCTCGGTCCTGCGACAGGTGCGGCCGCCCGATCTTTACCTTCGAGCCGGAAAAGCCCATCGCCTGCGCCGCCAACGCGTCCTCGACCAGCGCCCCGGTCTCGATATGCAACCAGCCGCCCTCTGTCGTATAGACCGGCACGCAGCGCCTGGCGCCGCCCAGCATCCGGTAAAGCGGCAGCCCGGCCCGGCGGCAGCGCAGGTCCCAGAGCGCCGTATCGACCGCCGCCAGCGCCAGTGAGGTGATGGCGCCGACCGCCGTGGCATGGGTGGAAAACAGCAGATCGCGCCAGATCGCCCCGATATCCTCTGCCTCTCGCCCGATCAGCTGCGGCAGCAAGGTCTCGCACAACAGCGACAATATCGCCGTCCCGCCCTGCCCGATTGTATAGCTATAGCCCGCACCCTCGGCCCCGTCGGTGTCCCATATGCGCACCAGCGGAGTCTCCTGGGCGTCAAACGACTGGATCGCATCCGTGCGCCGTACCTTGGGCTGCAGCACCACCATCGACACCGCCACCCGTTCGATCCTTGCCATGCCCCGTCTCCCTTCGATCTGGGCGAAAGCCTAGGCCACCGGGCATGGCAGGCACAAGCCGGGGTCTTGCCCCGCCTGCCCACCTTGCCGTAAAAGCCCCGAAAACCGACATCCGCCGAACAGGAGCCTACCATGGCCGGCCATTCCAAATGGGCAAATATCCAGCACCGCAAGGGCCGCCAGGACGCCGCGCGGTCCAAGCTATTCTCGAAGCTTTCCAAAGAGATCACCGTGGCCGCCAAGATGGGCGACCCGGACGCCGACAAGAACCCGCGCCTGCGCCTTGCGGTCAAGGAAGCCAAGTCGCAGTCGGTGCCCAAGGACGTCATCGACCGCGCCATCAAGAAAAGCCAGGCCGGTGACGGCGACGAATACGAGGAAATCCGCTATGAGGGCTACGGCCCCGGCGGCGTTGCGGTGATCGTCGAGGCGATGACGGATAATCGCAACCGCACCGCCTCGACCGTGCGCTCGACCTTCGGCAAGCATGGCGGCAACCTCGGAGAGACCGGCTCTGTCGGCTTCATGTTCGAACGCACCGGAGAGATCGTTTATAACGCCGAGGCCGGCGACGAGGACACGGTGATGATGGCCGCCATAGAGGCCGGCGCGGCGGACGTGGAAAGCTCTGAGGACGGCCACGTCATCTATTGCGCCGACACCGACCTCAACGATGTCTCCACCGCGCTGGAGACGGATCTGGGCGAAAGCGAAAGCGCCAAGCTGATCTGGAAGCCCACCACCACGACCGAGCTTGATCTCGAAGGCATGCAGAAACTGATGCGTCTGATCGACGTGCTGGAAGACGACGACGACATCCAGCGCGTCACCGCCAATTTCGAGGTCTCCGACGAGGTCATGGAACAGTTGGGCGCCGCCTGAACCCCCTTGGAGAGGCCGGGCTCATCGCTCGCAAGGCCCATGGAAACCTGCCGACAAACCGCACCGGACTCAGCCCGGATCGCCGCCCCACGGGCAGGCAACCCGCCCGGGGCTCGGTCGGGTCTGGGCCGGACGGTCCTCTCCGCCGTAATTTGGCCGACGCAGGGTGCGTGAAATCACGCGCCCACGCTTGCTTGCCTAGGTGGACCCAAGCACCTATGGCGTTGGCCCCAGGAAATTGAGGAGAATGGATACCTGCCACGCGACGGCAGCCCGTAGCCTGGACAAAAGGGACTACTACCCGTTCACCGTGCCGACCAGCGAACTCGACCCCGCCACTCTGACGGGCTACACGCCGCTCGATTTCCTCTGGGCAATCTCGTTTCACGGCAAGCAAATCTCGGGCTCTCGAGGCTTGCGAATTCCGGGGTCTCCGCGCTATGTCGCGGGGGTTTCGCTTTTTTACCCAGGTATCGAATGACCGCAGCGATCGCAGGGTTTGGTCTCGGGCTCAGTCTGATCCTCGCGATCGGGGCGCAGAACGCATTCGTGCTGCGCCAGGGGTTGCGCGGTGCCCATGTGTTTGCCGTCTGCCTGACATGTGCGCTCAGCGATGCGATGCTGATCGTTATCGGCGTGGCCGGGTTCGGCGCCGTGAACCAGGCGCTGCCGGGGCTGGCGCCGGTGATGCGCTGGGGCGGGGTTGCGTTCTTGCTGGTCTATGGCGCGCTTTCGTTCCGGGCGGCGTTGGGGCCGGCGGCGGCGCTGGAACCCGCCGAGGGTGGGGCCGGGTCACTGCGGCGCGCGCTCTTGACCTGCCTGGCGCTGACCTGGCTGAACCCGCATGTCTATCTCGATACGGTGGTGCTGCTGGGTTCTGTCTCTACCCAGTACCAGGGCCGGGGGCTGGCCTTCGCGACGGGGGCGGTGACGGCGTCCTTCGTCTTTTTCTTCGCGCTGGGCTATGGCGCACGATTCCTGAGGCCACTCTTTGCCCGCCCTGCGGCTTGGCGTGTGCTTGAGGTTCTGGTTGGCGTGATCATGTGGGCAATCGCTGTCCGGCTGGTGCTGGGCGGATAGGCGTTCGACCCTATTTGTGGCTCCAGTCATCGGGGTTTTCAGAGTTGTTGGGCGAAAGGCCCAACACGTCGCCATCGGTCGAACAGCCCAGGCCAAGGACGGTTCGGTTGGCATATACTCCTGCGCCTGAATTGACCTGAAGATTGACCTCAAATCACTTTGTATTCCTTGAGCGAGACGACGCGGAAGTTATCCGTAACGGTGTCGCGGAACTCACGCCATCTGTCGGGCAGGGTCTTACGAAAGAAACCCAG
>JAAELR010000230.1 GCA_024226455.1 Paracoccaceae bacterium | reverse complement strand
TTGGGCAGGACGCATTTGATAAACGCCCATTCAAGGTCGCTCATATCTGATCGGGACATCTTAAGCCCCATGCCGAGAATATGACCCAAATGAATCACAAGGCATTGATCAGATAAAGAGTTTTGTAGGTACGCTGCCTAGTCCTGGGTTCCGGGCAGCCCGGCATGCTCTACCAGCTTGGCTCCCAGTGCCGCAGCCGATGTGGTATCCAGGTCGATCTGGGTGATGCGCCGCCCCTCGCGCAGCACCAGCCTCAGCATCCTCAGCCCGCTCTCATAGCGCACCTCTCGCAGCGTGGCGACGCGGCGGAAGGGCAGGGCGACCTCGCCCAGTTCGGTGATCTCGGCGTTATCCATATTGCGTGCCCCGGGTGAACGCTGCCTCCAGGATCCACTCCCATTTCCGCGGTGTGTCGCGGTAGTCGGGCTTGAGGTCGAACTCCAGATGCATGTGGCCAGATTCGCCGGCATGCGCCACCAGCGCCTCCAGTTCCTTGAAACTCGTGACCTCCGGATGCCCGATGATCAGATCGCTCAGCCGTGCCATGTATTTCAGCTCCCTTCGATACGATTGCGAAACCGGACCCGGTACAACAGCCGCCCCGGGCCGGCACCAACGGCAAACCCGGTCCGGTTGTGCAGAATGTTGTTGTTGAGCACACCCTGACCCGCCCCCAGCTTTACTTGTGGCATCAGCGGATCGCCGCCAGGGAGGTACTGGCGCAGGAACGCCTCTGCCTGGCGCGTCGCCGGGTCGTCGCGCCAGGCAATAGAGCGGGTGCGGGCGGTATAGCGCATCTGTAGCCGGCCGGTGATCGGGTCGGCAAAGAATACCGGGCCGACAGAGACCGGACGCAGCGTTCCGTCCGGCTCGCGGTTCTCTGGTATCGACATGGCTTTGGGGTGCATCAGTGCCCGCAGCAGCGCCGGGTCGCGGTCTCGCAGGCGGATATAGGCGATCTCGGGGTCCAGCAACTGGGTGACCCCGCCCTCGGCCGCAGGCCGCACGCAATGCAGAACGAAACCTCCGATATAGTCGTCGGGCGCGTTGTAGCAGCCCTCTGTGTGCCAGTTCATCGCCCGGTTGGAATAGGGGATGTAGCCGCGCTTGCTCGGCTCCTCGCTGACCTGCAATGCCACGATGCCCGACTTGCCCGCCGAACGGTGGGTCTCGGCCAGATGCAGGCCCATCGCTGCCGCGAAGTCGCGCAGTGCCAGTTCCGCTGCCTCGGAATCGCCCGATGGCGCCGCCGAAGCATAATGGGCGTAGTTGGTTAACCTGCATCTTTCCTTGAGGCTATTACGCTCGGAATCGGTGGTATGAGACAAATTGTCAATTTGGACCGGGGCCCAGTTCATGGCCTCGTCAGCGGTCTTCAGCTTGGCGCTGCGCCAGCGCTGATAAGCCTCTTCCCCGTCCAGGTTGGACCAGTCAAAGCTTTGAATTTCAGGGTTTTCTTTCAGCATGTATGATTTCCCGGGCGGTTTGGTTTCGTCTGCCATCGGACCCGCGAAACATTGTTGCGCAAATTGCCCGGCAGGTCATTGCAAATTTTTAACATTCGTTTATCGTAATGTATAGATTTATGGCAAGCACGCGCCGGAGCGGCTCTGCACGACGTCAAGGGCAAGGCCCGGGCGAGAGAGGCAACCCGGCAGGTTCGGCGCCACAGGTACGGTCCATAAGGGAGGATACGATGAAAGACGGCGACAGCGCAGACGGCGCGACCAAGGTGGGCGACAAACATCCCACGCCGCATCTGGACCAACTCGAAGACGGTCCCTGGCCGAGCTTTGTCACCGGTCTCAAGCGCCTGCGCGACGAAGGCGCGCCGAGCAACCAGAAAGTCATGAACGACCTTCTGGGTCAGCTCAACCACTCTTATGAGAACCGGCTGGGCTATTGGAAGGGCGGCACCCTGTCTGTCTTCGGCTATGGCGGCGGCATCATCCCGCGGTTTTCCGAAGTGGCCGACCAGTTCCCGGAATCGAAGGAATTCCACACCCTGCGCGTGATGCCGCCAGCCGGCTTTCACTATACCACCGACCTTTTGCGCCAGTTCGCCGATGTCTGGGAGCGCCACGGATCAGGCCTGATTGCGTTCCACGGCCAGTCCGGCGACATCATGTTCCAGGGCTGCACCACCGAGAACACCCAGATAGCCTTTGACGAGCTGAACGGGATGGGCTTTGACCTTGGCGGCGCCGGCCCGGCGCTGCGCACCGCGATGAGCTGCGTCGGCCATGCCCGCTGCGAACAGTCCTGCTTTGACGAAGTGCGCGCGCACCGGTCGCTCGTCAACACGCTGCTCGACGAGATGCATCGCCCGTCGCTGCCCTACAAGTTCAAGTTCAAGTTCTCGGGCTGCGCCAACGATTGCGTCAACTCCATCCACCGCGCCGACTTTGCGGTGATCGGAACCTGGCGCGACGACATCAAGATCAAGCAGGACAAGGTCAAGGAGCACGTCGCCGAGAAGGGGCGCAAATACACCATCGACACGGTGATCTCCATGTGCCCGACCCGGGCTCTGTCGCTAAACGACGACGACACGCTGGAAATTGACAACCGTTCCTGCGTGCGCTGCATGCACTGCATCAACGTCATGACCAAGGCGCTGTCGCCCGGCGACGACAAGGGCGTGTCGATCCTGGTTGGCGGCAAACGCGCACTGAAAATCGGCGACCTGATGGGCACCATGATCATCCCGTTCATGAAGCTTGAAGAAGACGAGGACTTTGAAAAGCTTGAGGAATTCGCCGAGAACATGGTTGAGTTTTTCGCGGACAACGCTCTGGAGCATGAGCGCATCGGCGAATGCATCGACCGGATCGGCCTGCCGGCCTTTCTCGAAGCGATGGAAATCGAACCCGACCCGAACATGGTCAACCACCCGCGCACCTCGTCCTATGTCCGCACCGACGATTTCGACGAACACGCCGCAAAGTGGTTCGCGCGCAAGGCGCGCGAGGCCGGAATGGACGTCGCCGCGGACTGATCCCGCGGGCCCGAGGAATTCAACCAACCCTGCGGCGCGGCGAGCAAACGCGCGCGACAGGGCAGGAGGTAAGAGATGAACCAGGAAGCCAAAGCCAAGCCCCGCATGCCCGACGAGGTCGGAGTTCCTGACCCGTTCCCGTACATGCACCCGGTGATGAAAGACAATTACGGTAACTGGGACTGGCACGATCGCCCGCGCCCCGGCGTGCTGCGCCATGTGTCCAAGTCCGGCGATGTGATCTACACCGTCCGCGCCGGCACCCAGCGCCAGCTGGATGTGTTCACCATCCGCAGGCTGGCCGATATCGGCGACGATTACGCCGACGGCCACATCCGTTTCACCACCCGCTCGAACATCGAGTATATGGTGGCGGACGAGGCCAAGGTCGCCCCGCTGGTCGAAAAGCTCGAGGCCGAAGGCTTCCCCGTCGGCGGCACCGGCGCATCGATCTCGATGATCAGCCACACCCAGGGCTGGTTGCACTGCGACATCCCCGGCACTGACGCCTCTGGCGTGGTGAAGGGCATGATGGACATGCTGCACCAGGAATTCGTGCAGGAGAAAATGCCCAACCGCCTGCGCATCACCACCTCGTGCTGCCAGATCAACTGCGGCGGCCAGGGCGACATCGCCATCAACGTGCAGTACACCAAACCGCCCAAGATCAACCACGATCTGGTGGCCAACGTCTGCGAACGCCCTGTTGTCGTGGCCCGTTGCCCGGTGGCGGCGATCCGGCCTGCCATGGTCAACGGCAAGCCCAGCCTTGAGATCGACGAAAAGAAATGCGTCTGCTGCGGCGCCTGCTATCCGCCCTGCCCGCCGATGCAGATCAACGGCGACGACAGCACCAAGATTGCCATCTGGGTGGGCGGCAAACACTCCAACGCGCGCTCCAAGCCGACTTTCCACAAGCTCGCCGTGGCGAACCTGCCCAACAACGCCCCCCACTGGCCCGAGGTCAAGGAGGCGGTCGGCAAGATCGTCAACGCCTACAAGACCGACGCCAAGCATTGGGAGCGCATGGGAGAGTGGATCGAACGCATCGGCTGGAACCGCTTCTTCGAACTTACCGATCTGGCGTTCACCAAGCACCATCTCGATACCTGGACCGGTGCCCGCAAGACCATGAACATGTCGGCCCACGTCCATTTCTAAATAAGAGGCGAAGCGTGAAACTAGGTATAGTCATCAGCGAAGGGCCGTACACGCATCAGGCGGCGGACACGGCCTATCAATTCGTGAAATCCGCGCTGGCCAAGGGTCACGAGGTGCCACGTGTGTTCTTTTACCACGACGGGGTGAACGTCTCGACGCGGCTTTCGGTGCCGCCGCAGGACGAACGCAATATCCAAAAGAACTGGACCGCATTGGCCAAAGAGCACGAGATCGACCTGGTGGTCTGCATCGCGGCCGCCCAGCGGCGCGGGTTGCTGGACGAGAACGAGGCCAAACGCCAAGGCAAGGACGCCAACAACATCGCCGAGGGCTTTCGCATCTCGGGGCTGGGACAGTTGATCGAGATGGGCATCCAGACCGACCGTCTGGTCACCTTCGGGGATTAAGTGCGATGAGTGAAACGAAAAAATTCCTCTACGTGAATCGCAAGGCGCCCTATGGCACGATCTACGCGCTGGAAAGCCTGGAGGTGGTGCTGATCGGTGCTGCCTTCGAGCAGGACGTGACGCTGGCCTTTCTCGACGATGGCGTGTTCCAGTTGGCCAAGGGCCAGAACACCGACGGCATCGGGGTCAAGAACTTCTCGCCCACCTTCCGGGCGCTTGGCGACTATGACGTGACCAAGCTTTATGTCGAGCAGGAGTCGCTTGCCGAACGTGGGCTCACACAAGACGATCTGCAAGAGATCATGTATGAGGACGAGGATGACGACTGGGAAGAGAAACCCTCTATCCGCATCGTCAGCCGCGCCGAGATGGCTGATATCATGGCCGACCAGGACGTGGTCTTGAGTTTTTGAGGGGGCGAACACATGTCAACACTGCACACGGTAAATAAATCGCCCTTCGCGAACCAGTCGCTGCTTAGCTGCCTTGGGCACTGCAAGAACGGCGACGCGGTTTTGATGATCGAGGACGCCGTCTATGGCGCGCTGGCCGGGTCCGGCGTAGCCGAGGCCGTCAAGGCCCATGCCGGCACCGTCTCGATCTATGTGCTCAGCGAGGATGCGGCAGCGCGCGGCATTGCCGATGACCGCCTGCTGAGCGAGATAACGGGTATCGGCTATGATGGTTTTGTCGATCTGGTCGCCACCCATGACCGGACACAAAACTGGCTTTAACATTCCCTGCTAAGGCGGGGGCATTGCTTGGATCAAGGAGAAACGCATGTCCTATCAGTATAACGGCCACACCGTCGAGCATGACGAGGAAGGCTATATCACCAACCTTTCGGACTGGACCAAGGAACTGGCCGACGTGATCGCCAAGGCCGAAGAGATCGAAATGAACGAAGAGCACTGGGAAGTGGTGAACTTCCTGCGCAGCTACTACGAGGAATACCAGATCGCGCCCGCCGTCCGGGTGCTGATCAAGGCCGTCAAAAAGACCATGGGCCCCGAGAAGGGCAACAACAAGTACATGTACGAGCTGTTCCCCTATGGGCCCGCCAAACAGGCCTGCAAGATCGCCGGCCTGCCCAAGCCGACCGGTTGTGTGTAATCGGCTAATACGCTGAAAGGTAACGCTTTTTAGCGAGGCTACGGGAGGAGTCCGCGTGCTGTCTGTGATCTACGCCATATTGTTCTGGGCCGCGGCCGTGATACTGGTCGCCGGTCTGGGCTTGCGGATTGCGAGATATGCACGCACTCCGGCGCCGCTGAAAATCCCAACGACACCCGCGCCGATGACGCGCTCGGGCGTTGTGCTGCGGATGGCCAGAGAGATCGTGTTCTTCGAGAGCCTCTTTAAGTCCAACAAGTGGATATGGCTCTTTGGCTGGACCTTTCACATGGGCATGTGGTTGGTTCTGATCCGCCATATCCGGTACTTCACCCATGACATTCCCGGCTGGCTGGCCCTTGCCCAGCCCTTCGGCACCTATGCGGGCTTTGCCATGCTGGCCGGTCTTCTGGGTCTCTGGGCGCGGCGATTTCTGGTGGAACGCATCCGCTATATCTCTGGCCCCTCCGATCACCTGATGCTGGCGCTGCTGGTCGCCATCTCGGGCAGCGGGCTGATGATGCGCTTTGTCGTCCATACGGACATTGTCGCCGTCAAGGTCTTCATGCTGGGCCTTTTGCGTCTGCGGATCGAAACCCTGCCGACAGAGCCGATCCTGCTGGTGCATCTGGGCTGCGTCGCGATCCTGATGATCGTGTTCCCGATCTCCAAGCTGATGCACGCCCCGGCGGTGTTCTTCTCGCCCACGCGCAACCAGGTCGACAACCCGCGCGAACAGCGCCACCTGGCCCCCTGGGCGGCCAAGCTGGAACAGTGAGGTAGCCCATGGCCGCGCCAGAAACCGTAATTCCCGAACTGGAACACGCGCTCGACGTGCCCTGCCTGCGCCCCGGCGCCATGGAGGGCCTGCAGCCCTTCGTCGCCAAGCCAGAGCATAACGAGCCGCTTGGTTTCCCCGGAGAACTGGTGCCGGACTGGAAAGAGAAGGCTCTTGAGAAGATGGCCGAACTGGCCGACAAGAACCGCGGCTTTCGTGTCTATCTGGACATGTGCGTCAAATGCGGCGCCTGCACCGACAAGTGCCACTATTTCATCGGCACGGGTGACCCCAAAAACATGCCCGTGGCGCGCCAGGACCTGCTGCGCAGCGTCTACCGTCGCTATTTCACCTTTGCCGGCAAGTATTTCCCCTGGCTGGTTGGTGCCCGCGACCTGACCGAGGACGTGCTCTACGAGTGGTACAGCTACTACCACCAATGCAGCCAGTGCCGCCGCTGTTCGGTGTTCTGCCCCTACGGCATCGACACCGCAGAGATCACCATGGCAGCGCGCGATATCCTGGCCCATGTGGGTATCGGCCAGAAGTATTCAAACGAGATCATCGGCAAGGTCTACAAGATCGGCAACAACCTCGGCCTTCCCGAACCGGCGCTGGCCAACACGCTGGAGGGGCTGGAAGAGGATATCGAGGAAGAGACCGGCGTCACCGTGCGCCTGCCGCTCGATGAAAAGGGCGCCGATATCCTGCTGGTGACCCCCAGCGCCGATTTCTTCGCCGAGCCGCATGTGGACGGGCTGATGGGATACGCCAAGGTGTTCCACGAGGCAGGCGTCAGCTGGACGATCAGTTCCTATGCCTCCGAGGCCGCCAATTTCGGCATGTTCATCGGCAATTACGAGAACATGCGCCAGATCTCGCTGCGTATCCGCAAGGCGGCCCAGGACCTTGGCGTCAAACGCATCATCTTTGGCGAATGCGGCCACGCCTGGCGCGTCGCCTACAGTTTTCTCAACACGCTGGCCGGTCCTTTCGACTTTCTCGACCAGAACTACCCGGTGCCGCAGCATATCCTCGATTTCACCTGGGGCGAGATCCAGAAGGGCACGCTGAAGCTCGACAAGTCCAGAAACGACCACATCAACCTGACCTATCACGACAGCTGCAACGTCGCCCGCGCGTCGCGCATCGGTGACTATCCCGGCAGCCAGTTCGAGATCCCGCGCAACGTGATCAGGGCGGTCTGCAACAACTACCACGACATGGACCGCGACACGACGCATGAATCGACGCTGTGTTGCGGCGGCGGCGGCGGTCTTTTGACCGACGACCTGACCGACCTGCGCATCAAGGGGGCCGCCCCGCGCATGACCGCGATGCAGAAACTGACCGAGGAACACGGCACCACCCATCTGGCCGCGATCTGCGCCATCTGCAAATCGCAATTCACCAAGGTGCTGCCGAAATACGGCTACGAAATGGATGCGATCCTGTCGGTCCACCAACTGGTTTCGAACGCGGTCATTCTTACCGGACAGGAAACGCAAGAAGATGCCGGGGAGCCCGCCGAAGCGGCGCAGGCACCATAGGGAGGAAGAACCATGTCAGCCACCGATACCAATCACACATTCCTGAAATACCGCCAGGGCCAGACGCCCGATGACTGGGATTTGGAAAAGAAGATCTTCATCGGCGACACCACCTATAAATGCCCGACCTATGTGCACCGGACCCCGCCCTGCCAGGGCTCGTGCCCGGCAGGAGAGGACATTCGCGGCTGGCTCAACATCGCACGCGGCATCGAACAGCCGCCCGTCGATGGCGAGGGCAACCAGATGGACTGGCGCGACTATGCGTTCATGCGCTCGACCGACGCCAACCCGTTCCCGGCGATCATGGGCCGTGTCTGCCCCGCGCCCTGCCAGGACGGTTGCAACCGCAACGAGGTAGAGCAGAACGTCGGCATCAACGCGATAGAGCATTTCATCGGCGACCACGCGCTGGAAAACAAGCTGTCGCTGCGCGGGCCAGGGGCCGACACCGGCAAGAAGATTGCGCTGATCGGCGGCGGCATTGCCTCGCTGACGGCGGCCTACCAGCTGCGCCGCATGGGCCATGCCTGCACCATCTTCGAAGCCCATGACAAGCTTGGCGGCATGATGCGCTATGGCATCCCCGGCTACCGGACCCCGCGCGACGTGCTTGATGGAGAGATAGGCCGCGTGCTCGAGATGGGCGTCGAGGTGAAGACCTCGACCAAGATCGGCGTGGATATCTCGCTGCAGCGGCTGGAAAAGGACTATGACGCCGTCTTTGTCGGCATCGGCGCCCAGGCAGGCACCCCGATCCCGATCCCCGGTGCCGAAAAGGCCGCCAACTGCATTACCGGCATCGCATTCCTGGAAGCGTTCAACGACGGCCGCCTGCAGCACGGCGCCCAGAAAGTGCTGGTGATCGGCGGCGGCGACACCGCGATGGACGTGGCCGCGGTGGCAAGGCGTCTTGGCCACATCGCCCAGAGCCACGAACAGGACCGCCCGGAATACGTGGTTCTCGGCCACACCGCGCATGACGTGGCCACCGTGGCCAAGCGCGACGGCGCCAAGGTGGCGATTGTCTATCGCCGCCCGATCGAAAAAGCCCCCGCCACGGAAATGGAACTGCGCCATGTCCGCGAGGAAGGCGTCGAGATCATGGATAGCCTGGTCCCGCTGGAGGTGTTGCTGGACGGCGATGGTCGCGCCCGCGCCCTGAAAGTGGCGCGCGCCGACTGGTCCAGCGGCAAGATGGTGATGATCGAAGGTTCCGAGCATGAGATCGAGGGCGACCTGATCGTCGCCGCCATCGGTCAGGCCGGCGACCTGCAGGGGCTGGAAGAGCTCGACAACGGCTGGGGGCTGGTCAACGCCAACGGCCACTACCAATGGCCCGACCGCGAGAATATCTTTGTCGCTGGCGACATCATCAAGCCGCACCTGCTGACCACCGCCGTCGGCCAGGCCTCTATCGCCGCCGAAGCCATCGACCATTATGTGATGGGCAGAGCCCAGGACAAACTGCCCAAGGTCAACGTGCATCACTTCAGCCTGCTGGAAAAGCTGGCCGAAACCCATCACGAGCCCACCGAATACCCGCATGTGCAGACAGACGGCACCGACACCGCCGCCTGGGCGGTGCATAACTACGAAGACCGCTCGAAAAACCAGATCGTGCCAGCCGATCAGCTGTTCCTGGGCCACTGGGACCGCGAATTGCGGTTCGACCGCCAGGAGGTCTCGATCGGTCCGGAACAGGTGCTGGGCCATTTCGGCGAACGCATCGTGGCACCGAATGCCGAAGAGGCCAGGGCCGAGGCCGACCGCTGCATGTCCTGCGGCATGTGTTTCGAATGCGACAACTGCATCATCTACTGCCCGCAGGATGCCGTTTTCCGGGTGAAGAAATCCGACCGGACCACCGGGCGTTACGTGGAAACCGACTATTTCAAATGTATCGGCTGCCACATCTGCGCCGATGTCTGCCCGAGCGGTTACATCCAGATGGGGCTTGGGGAATAGACGTGATCCGGCTCGCTTTGATACTGGTCCTTGGCCTCACCGGCATGGTCTCGGCCGAAGAGCGTTCCTCGCTCTGGCCGTCCGTGCCCGCCGCCACCGGCGAGCCGCATGCCGAGGGCAACGAGTTCTGGCGCAAGAACCACATGGACATGATGCGCCATGACCGCGATCTGACCATGCGCATGGGCGACCGCCAGGTTGGGGCAAGCCTGAAGGCCTGTTTCGACTGTCACACGGTCAGGGATGACGAGGGCCATGTCGTCACCTACCGCGACGAGCGGCACTTTTGCCGCAGCTGCCACGATTTCGCAGCCGTCCGGGTCGATTGCTTCACCTGCCATCGCTCTACGCCTGACGGCGTGGACGAGGGCGAGGCGCATGCGATGACCCAGGCTGCGCCCGCCGAACCCGGTGCCATCGCGGCATTCCTGAACCGTCTTGCGGGTCAGACGCCGATGACCTTCGCGGGCGCCATGGAGGCAAACAGATGAAACTCCGCATTTCCTCTGACGCCAGACAGCCGCCCGCCCAAAAGGCGCAGAATACCCGCGCCGAACTGACCCGCCGCGACCTGCTGCGCTCTGGCGCGGCCGTGGCGAGCCTGACGCTGGCCCCGGGCGTGACGCTGATGGCTTTCGGTGGGTCTCAGGCCCAGGCCGCCGCCGATGCTGACAAGCGCTGGGGGTTGTTGATCGACGTCAACAAGTGCAGCGCCGATTGCGACGACTGTGTCAGCGCCTGTTCCACCGAGAACGGCTGGAAAGGTCACGGCCACCCCGAAACCGATGCCCAGTGGATCCGCAAGGTAACGCTGAAGAACAAGGCCACGGGCCGGGAAAGTTCGATGCCGGTGATGTGCCAGCATTGCGAGGCACCGCCTTGCGTCGATGTCTGCCCCACCGGCGCCAGTTTTAAGCGCCCCGACGGCATCGTGCTGGTCGACAAGCATATCTGCATCGGCTGCCGCTATTGCATGATGGCCTGCCCGTTCAAGGCGCGCAGCTTCGTGCACGAGCCGGTCGTGGATCAGAAATCCCACGCACCGCGCGGCCAGGGCACGGTAGAGGCCTGCACGCTCTGCATTCACCGCGTCGATGCTGGCGGCGTGCCGGCTTGCGTCGAGGCCTGCGCCGATGCCGGGCATCAGGCGATCCTGTTTGGCGACCTCAGGGACCCCGAAAGCGCCATCTCCAGGGCGCTGCTTGAGTATCCCACCCTTGCGCTGCGCCCCGATCTCGACCTGAACCCCGGCGTCCGCTACGCCAATCTCGGATAGGAGACCCGCGATGCCGGAACGCACCATCTACCGTGAAATCCCCGCCAACAGCGCCGTCTGGGGCGTCGCCATCCTGCTGGGCGCCTTCGTGGCTGCTGCCCTCGCTTCGGTTGTCTATGTCGAACATCACGGCCATATCGTCACCGGCATGTCGAACCAGATCGTCTGGGGCCTGCCGCATGTCTTCGCCATCTTCCTGATCGTCGCCGCCTCGGGCGCCCTGAACGGCGCCTCGATCGCGTCCGTCTTCGGCCACGCGCCATACAAGCCCATAGCAAGGCTCTCGGCGGTGCTGGCCATGTCGCTGCTGATCGGTGGGCTGGCGGTGCTGGTGCTGGATCTCGGCCGCCCCGACCGGATTCTGGTGGCGATGACCACCTATAACTTCACCTCTATCTTCGCCTGGAATATCTATCTCTACACAGGCTTTCTGATCGTCGTCGCGGTCTATCTCTATGTGCAGATGAGCCGCCAGCCATATATTCGCGTGCGCATCGCCGGCACCGTCGCCTTCCTGTGGCGGCTGGCATTGACCACCGGCACCGGCAGCATCTTCGGCTGGCTCGCCGCCCGCCCCGCCTATGACGCCGCGATCATGGCGCCGCTCTTTATCGCCATGTCCTTTTCCTTTGGCCTTGCGGTCTTCATCCTGGTAATGAACGCGCTATTCAGGCTCTCCGGCCGCCGCATCGGCAACATGCTGATGCGCCGCCTCAGCCATCTGCTGGCGCTCTTTGCCGGCGCCGTGCTCTACTTTACCGCCGTGCAGCACCTCACCGCGCTTTATGCGACAGAGCATGGTGGGTTCGAACGCTTCATCCTGCTTCAGGGCGGCCACCTGACATGGGCCTTCTGGCTGGTGCAGGTGGTGCTTGGCGGGCTCTTGCCCATCGCGCTGATCTACATCCCAAGGGTCGGGGCCTCGAGGAGGGAACCGGTCATCGCCTCTGTCCTCGTCATCCTGGGCGGGTTTGCGCAGGTCTATGTCATCGTCATCGGCGGCCAGGCCTATCCGCTGCAGATGCTGCCGGGCTTTGAGATCGCCAGCGCCTTCGGTGACGGCGCCATAGGGTCATACAGCCCCAGCCTGCCGGAACTGATGCTGGGTCTCGGCGGCATCGCCATCGCGCTTTTGGCGGTCGGGTTCGCGGCCAAGGTGCTGCGCATCTTGCCGACCAACCTGCTGGATGCCAATGTGCCGGGGAACCGGTAGACAATTCAAGGGCAGGAATGATCGACCCCAGCACCCCGCATCCCTTCGCCAAATTCGTCGCCAACCTGGCCCGCGTCTGGTCGGGCGCCCGTGACGACCCCTACCCCACCATCACCGGAACCATCGCCATCACCTTGCGCACCATGGCCAGGGCCGGCTCTGTCGAAGAGGCACAGACCATGGCGCACGACATCTGGGCCAGCCGCGACAGGGGTGGATTGCCCGCCGCCGCATGACCGGTCTTGCCCGCCTGATGATTTCGGCGGCGCACAAGTCGTCGGGCAAGACGGTGATCAGCACCGGGCTGGCGGCGGCCTTTCGCGACGCGGGCGCCGATATCTGCACCTTCAAGAAGGGCCCCGATTACATCGACCCCATGTGGCTGGCGGCGGCCTCGGGCGCGCCCTGCTACAATCTCGATTTCCACGCCATGACCCGCGCCGAGGTGGCGCCGTTCTTTCGCTCTCGAGCTCGCGGATTGTCGCTGATCGAGGCCAACAAGGGACTTTATGACGGTATGCATGCCGATGGCGGCGACAGCAACGCGGCACTTGCCAAACTATTGTGCCTGCCGGTGGTGCTGGTGATCGACACCGGCGGCGTCACCCGGGGCATCGCGCCCCTGCTCTTGGGCTATTGCGGCTTTGACGAGCACGTCAACATCGCCGGGGTGATCCTCAACAAGGTCGCGGGCAGCAGACACGAAAGCAAACTGCGCGAATCGGTAGAGGATTACACCGATCTTGCCGTGCTCGGCGCCGTCGGGCGCCAGCAGGGGCTGGAAATCGGCGAGCGTCACCTGGGCCTGACCACGCCCTCTGAATGCGCCGGGCAAACGGCGATGATCGCGGGGTTCGCTGATGCCGTGCGTGCCGGGGTCGACCTCGATGCGCTGCGTGCCATCGCGGCGGATGCGCCCGCGATGGAACCAAACGCCGCACCGGCGCCGGCAGGCCGGGTGGGGCAGGGGCTGCGCATCGGTGTCGCCCGCGACACGGCCTTCGGCTTTTACTATGCCGACGATCTGGAGGCGTTCAAAGCTCAGGGCGCCGAACTGATCTTCATCGACATGATCCACGACCGCACCCTGCCGCCCATGGACGGGCTGTTCATCGGCGGGGGGTTCCCCGAGACGCAGATGACCGCGCTTTGCGCCAATGCAGACCTGCGTGCAAGTCTGCATGCAGCCCTTGCGGGTGGTCTGCCCGCCTATGCCGAATGCGGCGGGCTGATGTATCTTTGCCGCTCGCTGACCCATGGCGGGCAAACCCTGCCCATGGTCGGCGCCATCCCCGGCGACGCCGTGATGCATGCCCGCCCGCAGGGCCGCGGCTATGTGCGTTTTGCCGACACCGATGCGCATCCCTGGGGCGTGCCCGGCACCGCGCAGCACGCGCACGAGTTTCACTATGCCAGTATCGAGAACCTGCCCGCCGACGCCCGTTTCGCCCGCCGCATGAGCCGCGGCGCCGGGATCAGCGGTGACGGCGACGCGGTGGTCACGGGCAATATCGTGGCCGGCTTTTGCCACCTGCGCAACACCGGCCCGACCCCCTGGGTGCCGGGTTTCCTGGGTTTCGTCCGTGGCGTGGGGCGGCAAACGATCACGTCCTGATCCCTGGCAAGTCAAGCGGGACCTCTTAGCGATAACATTTACTAAAACAACAGGTTAGGCTGGTGTCCCCATGGGGACATTGCCAAAATGGGCCGGAATCGAAGCAACAAGACCCCGCCCGAAGGGGCGGAGCCGGGTTATTTTCGCGTAGGCCAGATCAGGCCCGGCGGATCTCGAACTTGTAGATGTCGCCCTCGGTTGACGAGCTCAGCAATTCATTGCCGGTCTGTTTGCAGAAGGCCGCGAAATCGGCCACCGAACCGGGATCGGTCGAGCTGATTTTCAGAACCTCGCCCGCGGGCACGGCCTTCAGCGCCTTCTTGGCCTTCAGGATCGGAAGCGGGCAGTTCAGCCCCTCGGCATTCAGTACGTGTTCAGACATATGTCAGGCCCTTTTCTTGGCAGTCTGGTTTGATCGTGGATCAGATGAACAGGTTGATGTCGGATCTCAGCGCCTTTTCCATATAGGTCGCCGCGCCGCCGATCTCCATTTCGTCGATCATGTCCTCGCGCTTGTACTCAAACAGATCCAGCGTCATCTGGCAGCCGATCATCTCGATCTCGCTCTCGATCGCTGCCTCGCGCAGTTCTTCGATAGAGGCCACGCCCTTTTTCTTGATCAGGTTCTTCATCATGTTGCCGGCCATGGCGCCGACGCCGGGCAGCATGCTCATCATGTTCGGCATCGCCATGTGACCGCCCATCATGGGCATCTCCATCGCGGCATTGCCCAGCGGTGTGAATTTCAGGTTCAGGTCCTTTTTCAGCAGCGGCAGCCCATAGAAGGTGAAGAACATCGTCACGTTGACGTCCATCGCCGCGGCCGTGGTGCCAAGGATGAAGGGCGGGTAGGCCCAGTCCAGTGACCCCTTGGTCACGATGATCGACATGCTCTTGGTGTTCTCAAGCTCGCTGGAATCAAGCATTCCTGTTCTCCCTTCACGTTACATATCTGATTATTACGATAATCGAATGGAAATTCCAGAAAAGATAACGCATTCGTGTGGAAAAACCTTGCAGCACCTTGAAAACCAGCCCGATCCGGCCCTAAACAAGGGAACCATGAACCGCCGTCGGGGCGGCAGTGCACAGGTTGCGGGATCAGATGGACACGAACGATCTTCTTGAAAACTCGGTGCGCGCGTCGAACCTGATGCGGATCATGTCGAACGAAAAGCGGTTGCTGATCCTGTGCCACCTGGTCGAAAAAGAGCTTTCGGTACAAGAGCTTCAGGAGGCGACCGGCTTTGGGCAATCGACCGTGTCGCAGCAACTGGCCCTTTTGCGTGCGGAACAACTGGTGACCCACCGGCGCGAGGCGCAATCGGTCTATTACCGGCTGGACAGCGACGAGGCCCAGGCGATGCTGGAAACGCTGCACAGGGTGTTTTGCGCCACGGACACCTGAGCGCGGGCGCATCGGCGCAGCATTTTGCCGCATCACAATAATTCGTTTTTGGTCGATTCAAGACCGAATTTGCGGCGTTTTTTTGAAGCGCGTTGAAATCTCATATGCTAATGTTTGATTGTAACTCCGGCGCCAGACCTGACGCCACCGACGTTAGCGAGGGATGAAACATGATCGAGACATGGAAAGAAGCCGCGGTAGAGAACGCTGCGTTTTTTGTCGGCTGGGGCGGGCTTTTGATCGGCATCGTGTTCGGCGCCCTGATCGCGCGCACCAATTTCTGTACCATGGGCTCGCTTTCCGACATCGCCAATTTCGGCGACTGGCGGCGGTTCCGGTCATGGCTGTTGGCGGTGGCAGTGGCGATGCTGGGCGTGCTGCTGATCGAGCGCGCCGGCATCGGCGATTTCAGCTTCTCTCTCTATGTCGCGCCGCGGCTGATGTGGGGCGGGCATATCCTGGGCGGGCTGATCTTTGGCGTCGGCATGGTATTGTCGGGTGGCTGCGTGTCGAAGAACCTGGTGCGCGCCGGCAGCGGCGACCTGCGCTCGCTGATCGTGCTGTGGCTGATCGGCGGTACCGCCTATATGACCATCGGCGGGGTCTTTGCCGAGACCCGCGTGGCCTTTATCAACGCCACCAGCACCGATCTGGCCGCCGCCGGCTTCGCCGACCAGCGGATCAGCTCGATCCTGTCGGGGCTGACCGGCATGGCGGCGGGAACGGCGCAGCTGCTGGCGGTTCTGGTAATCGCGGGCGGTATTCTGATCTATGCCTTCAAGGATGCCGACTTTCGCAAATCCGCGCCACATCTGACCGCCGGGTTCGGCATCGGGCTGTGCGTTGTTGCCGGCTGGGCTCTGACCGCCTTTACCTTCGACGAGTTCGCCGACAACCCGACCCTTGCCTCGCTGAGCTATGTGCGGCCCGCCGGGGACAGCATCGACTATTTCATGCGCTTCACTGCCGACAAGACGCCCAGTTTCGCGGTCGTCACCACGGTCGGCGCGCTGCTGGGCGCCTTTCTGATGGCATTGAGCCAGAAGAAATTCCACCTGGCGACCTTCAGCGATCCCGGCGACACACTGCGCAACCTGAGCGGCGCCATTCTGATGGGCCTTGGCGGTGTCACGGCGCTGGGCTGCACCATCGGCCAGGCTGTGACGGGTTTTTCCACGTTGGCGCTGGGCTCTCTGATTACCTTTCTGGCGATCATCCTGGGCGGCATCATCGCCATGAAGGTGATGGAACGCATGATATGAGGACCGGTCGTCCGGCAAGAGGGTCAAGCCCTCCATGAGGCGGCTCTTCGTGGCGCTGGGCTCTTTTGGAACATCGCCTCGGTTTCGCTGCCAATTGCAGGATCCCGGCCTGGATTGACCGATTCAAAAGGGTCCGGTGTGGATAGGTATGCGAAATTACCCCCGTTTTGGAGAGGCCGGCGTCCAGGATTGGCTCTGGCGCGTGTCTAGTAACGTTCAACTTGTGTGGCGCTACATTTCGGCAAACATTTGGGAGATTGCCGGAAAATTCACCGCTGAATAGTGAGAAATGCCTCCCGGAAGGACTGATTGCTCAAGGAATTGAGGTTCAGAAGGACGCTGTGTCTGGTCGCGGTTTGATGCGGAACCCAATTTGGGGGGCCGGCATTGCGGGTGGCCGCCTGGTCGCGGTCAGGAAACGACGTCAGATCCAGTTGACGGTCAGGCGCGGGTCTGTGGACCAGTCGGTTGGCGGCAGATCGTACACATCCTCGGTGATATTCACGATCGGCACGCCACCAGGGCGGATTTCCGTGGTGGAGGAAGTGGAGCTGGACGCAATCACCTCGATCGTCAGCGTGTCCATCATCGCGGCTGGGATATTCAGGACGACCGAGTCATCGAGGTGTTCATCTTTGGCAGGCCAATTGTAGTTATCCTCGAAGCTTTGTGAAATTACCGCCGGCCCCTGCCCGAGCGTGTCCGCAGTCACGTTCACGATTGCTGTATTGGCACCGCGCGTCGCATACCCTCGGTCGAGGAAAAAGGTATCACCCAGGCCTCCGATCAACGTATCGCTGCCCGGGCCCCCATCAAGCGTGTCGGACTGGGTGTCGGCCTCGGCGGTGAGCAGGTCAGCACCTTCGCCGCCGAGCAATATGGCCTCTGTGCCAGCGCTGGCGAACAGCGTGTCATCGCCCGCTTCACCATCCAGCTGAACGGCCTTGCCATCGCCGGACAGGCTGTCATCACCGGCTCCGCCATGAGCCCCGAACTCACCGGTGCTACCGGTGAACACGTCGTCACCGTCGCCCAGCTCTGCGCCGATGTCTCCTGTGCCGCTGCCGGTGTCGTTGCCTTCGCCGGACTGGACCTTTACCGGACCAGAGTTGCCATCGACGGTCAGGTTGTCATCGCCCGCCCCGGAATCGAGGACATGCAATGCGCCCGATGCGGTCACACTGATCGTGTCGGCGCCACTTGTGCCCTCGGTCAGATCGATGTTGCCCAGACCATCAAGCAAGGGCGGACCGGACGCGTCCTGTTGCAGGAACTCCTCGGGGTAACTGCCGATCCGCAGGTCGGTCTCGTCGAAATCGGTCACACCCTCGATCCGGATAACTCGCGCGCCCAGGATCACCTCGGTAGAGTTGCCATCCGCCGAAGGCCGGATTTCAAGTGTCGACAGGTTGGACAAACCATCCTCGACCCCGATGGCAAGCAGATCCTCGCCCCGGGTGAAATCGGTGATGCGCATGACGCCAGCCTCGCCGTCGGCCACCAATGGCGTGCCAATCTCGTATTCCGGCCCATCCTCGAAAGCGAAGATGTCGTTGCCGTCGCCGCCGGTCAGCTGGCTGCCGGAGTAGTTATACTTGGTGACGACGATGCGGTCGTCCCCCTCTCCGCCGTCGATGGTGCTGGTGTGTTCATAACGATGGCCGTACTCGCCCGGCGGGTTACCATCCAGGACGAAGTAATCATTGCCCTCATCGCCATAGGCCTCGGCACCGTAGATGTAAAACCGGTCGTCGCCGGCCCCGCCATGCGAGATGCCGCCGGGCCTATCAATCTGGTACCCGTGTGATCCCTCGCTGGCCCGACCCGACCTGAAGTAGTCATCGCCCTCGTCGCCGTAGGCAACGGTCCCGGAGCTTTGCCTGAACCAGTCATTGCCCTCATCGCCATGGGCGATTGATCCCCTGCCACTTAGTTAGATACCATCCCCGCCGTCGCC
>JAAELR010000229.1 GCA_024226455.1 Paracoccaceae bacterium | reverse complement strand
AGAGTTCCGAGATGCGAAGAAGCGGCCCAGCTACGAAGCGTGCGGCGGTTCACTGAACCTGTTTGAACCTGCTTTTATCGCTCACATGGGCAAATCGCCCGTACAAAAAGCGTTCAGGGGGCTAGATTCCAGTGCGGTGGCTCCACAGCGCTTCGTTCACATCGAAGATGTCAGCGGTTCAAGTCCGTTATCACCCACCAAAAAAGTCAAGCAGAAACACGATTTTGTCGAAGTGCGCTGCGGCTCACTGAACCGATATCACCGTTGCGAAGTTCAAGACATCCACCGCGTCTTGCATGTGTTCGGGCAGATCTCGCCCATAGGTTCGGTACGTCACCGACACGTGGCTGTGTCCTCGGGTCTGAGCGACCTTCTCAATTGGAATCCCAGCGGCCAGCCTGTGAGCCGCTGCGGTGTGGCGCAGTTCGTGAATCGTGACGTGGCCGATCCCGCTGCGCTCAATGGGTTAGCGGCAGCATATTCTGTGATTAGAGTACCGATCATGTTTTTTGGTCTGGAAGGGCACATTCCACCGCAAGCGATGCTTGTAGCCTTGCCCCACACTACACGACTCCCTGTCGTTTTGGGATGCGTGACCATGGTGTGATCAGGGCAAGCAATTCCAGCGCTGTTTTGTAAAGTGGACGACGCGGCTTCAGGGAACACCGGAGGTGTGATCGCCGTCGACGGCAAAACGTTCGATCAGGTTGCGCTGTTTGTAGAGTTCGGCGCCGAATTCCTTGGGCATTTTCCGGTTGGATTTCAAGGGAACCACAGCGATTGCGCCCTGTTCCCAGATCATATTTCTGATCCAGTCTGCATCATAGGCCTTATCCGCTGCCCGGCAGTTGAATGCGCAGCATTCGACGAGAGGGGGCCAGTACGGCTTGCCCTGGCTGCAATTGGCCCAACAAAATCCGGCACACTGGTGCATCGTGATCTTGTCCGGGCGTCAGCTCAAACCGGATCGGCAGGCCCGTCTCGTTGACCAGAGCGTGGATTTTCGTGGTTAATCCGCCTCTTGAGCGTCCCATGCATCGCCGGGGGTCGTTTTTTTAGCGTCGCGGCAGAGTGATGAACCCGAATGCTGGTGCCAGAACACATTTGATGAACTCCCATTCAAGGTCGCTCATATCAGATCGGGACATTCATCGGCTCCATACTGTCAAATCACCACAGATGGATCACAAACCATTGATCATGGAAAGTAATTTGTGGGTACACTGCCTAGAACTCGGTCGGCACGTCTTGTTGCCAGGGCTTGACCAGATTGCCGAAGCGGGTGAAACGGCCCTCGAAGGACAGGTCGACCGATCCGATCGGGCCGTGGCGTTGTTTGCCGATGATAACCTCGGCCTTGCCATGCAGCTTTTCCATCTCGTCCTGCCATTTTGCCATCGCTTCGAGGTCGTGATCGCCCGGTTTCTCGCGTTCCTTGTAGTATTCCTCGCGGAACACGAACATCACCACGTCAGCGTCTTGCTCGATCGAGCCAGACTCGCGAAGATCGCTGAGCTGCGGCCGCTTGTCCTCGCGGTTCTCGACCTGGCGCGACAGCTGGCTGAGTGCCACGACGGGGATGTCGAGTTCCTTGGCGATTGCTTTCAGCCCCTGAGTGATTTCGCTGACCTCGTTGACGCGGCTGTCCTTGGCGGATGCGGGGCGCACCAGCTGCAGGTAGTCGACAAAAAGCGCATCAAGCCCATGGGTACGCTTCAGCCGCCGGGCGCGGGCGGCGAGCTGGCTGATCGGCAGGGCGGGCGTGTCGTCGATGAAGAGCGGGCAGGCCTCGAGGGTCTTGGCGGCCTCGACGAAGCGGCGAAACTCGGTCTCGGTCATGTCACCGCGGCGGATCTGCTCGCTGGGTACTTCGGAGGCCTCGGAGAGGACCCGCGCGGCGAGTTGCTCGGCGCTCATTTCCAGCGAGAAGAAGCCGATGACGCCACCGTCGACGGTGCCTTCGGAGCCGTCGGGCAGGGTGCCGCGCTTGTAGCGCTTGGCGATATTGAAGGCCACGTTGGTTGCCAGCGAAGTTTTGCCCATTGATGGGCGCCCGGCGAGGATCAGCAGGTCGGACCGGTGCAGCCCGCCGAGTTTCTTGTCGAGATCGGCCAGATCGGTCGCCAGCCCGGCCAGCCCACCTTCGCGCTGATAGGCGGCATTGGCGACGTTGACTGCATCGGTGACGGCGCGCAGGAAGCTTTGGAACCCGGTATCGGCCTGACCCTCTTCGCCGAGCTTGTAGAGCGCCTGTTCGGCCTCGACGATCTGTTCCTTGGGCTCGCTGGAGACTTCGACTTTGGCGGCCCTGGCGGCAATGTCAGAGCCGAGCTGGATCAGTTCGCGGCGGATCGCCAGGTCATAGATCATCTGAGCGTAATCGCGCGCTGCGAAGCTGGAGATCGCGGCCCCTGCGAGGCGGGCGAGATAGGCCGGGCCGCCAAGCTCTTTCAGGCCCTCGTCGTCCTCGAGAAACGCCTTCAGCGTCACCGGCGAGGCCAGCGCATTCTTGGCAATGCGGGCGCTCGCGACCTCGTAGATGCGGGCATGCACGGGGTCGTAGAAATGCTGCGGGCCGATCACCGAGCTGACCCTGTCATAGGTGTCGTTATTGGTCAGGATCGCGCCGAGCAGCTGCTGTTCGGCCTCGATATTGTGCGGCAGGGTACCGGTCTCGTCGGCCGGGGCCTGCGCCTGGATGGCGGCGATTTCGTTCATGGATTT
The DNA here is from genome assembly GCA_024226455.1 of Paracoccaceae bacterium. Taxonomy (GTDB): domain Bacteria; phylum Pseudomonadota; class Alphaproteobacteria; order Rhodobacterales; family Rhodobacteraceae; genus JAAELR01. The sequence continues at coordinate 2,441 of JAAELR010000229.1, read as the reverse complement.
CCCTTTGTCCCGACGCTGTTCATTACCCAGATGGGTTGAGATGTAAAACTGGGGATAAGGCGTCCTGAAGGTCGGTCCATTTTCAGTATTCCAACATTGGATGACGGTCGGTCGTGGCTCATGTCGCTGCTTACAGGCAGTATGCCACAGGATATAGGAAAAATCTCGATTCTCTTTTGGGTGAGCGATCCGGAGTTGGGGACAACTTTTCTTGCGGTTTTCCCCAGGAATCGAGCAGCGTCCACAGAGCGGACCCGCGCCCTGCGGAACTCCCGCCCACCCACACCGTTCCGCAAGGCGCGGGTGCTATTGGGCGCAAGACCGTGTCTTCTTCTTGGTTGAGAATTAGGGCAGGGGGTGCCGGGAGGGTAGACCCCCCCGCCCCGGTCTCTCTTGCATTGCCTGGGCCACAAATCGCTGATGGGGATCTCGTCAGCGATCCGAAATCCGGCCCTTGTGCGCTTCCTGCCACCCGCGTGAATCGTTGAGAAATGCCTCGACCTCCGCCAGCGTATCTGCGTCGAAGGCATCCTGCGCCTTGGCCTCGGCTAGAACGTCCCACCAGGTGCACAAGAAATGCAGGGCGACACCATGGTCGCCCAGCGTCTTTTCGGTCTCTGGGAAGATGTCGTAGTAAAAGATCACCGCAGTGTGGGCGCAAGCGGCGCCGGTTTCGCGGATTGCGTCGACGAAGCTGATCTTGGAGCCACCATCGGTGGTCAGGTCCTCGACCAGCAGCACACTCTGACCCTCTGACATCGCGCCCTCGATGCGAGCGTTTCGGCCATAGCCTTTTGGCTTTTTGCGCACATAGGTCATAGGCAGAGCCAGCCGTTCGGCCACCAGCGCGGCGAAGGGGATACCAGCGGTTTCGCCGCCGGCGATGTTGTCGAACGCCTCGAACCCCGCCTCGCGCATCACGGTGACGGCGAGGAAATCCATCAGGGTCGAGCGGATGCGCGGAAAGGAAATTAGCTTGCGACAGTCGACATAGGTCGGACCGGGCAGGCCAGACGCATAGATGAAAGGGTCGCGCGCGTTGAAATCCACCGCGCCGATTTCCAGCAGCATGGCCGCTGAAAGGCGGGCGATTTCGTCCTTTGAGGCAAAGCCGGAGGGGATCATTCGTTATATCCTGAATTTACCTGACAGGCGGGCGTCATGCGACTTGCCAATGCAGGGCAAAGCCGGGGTCGAAGACGGTGACGGGGCCGTCGGCGGTGTCGATCTTCGAAGGATAGCTCACGGGCGCACCTCTGGTCAGCGTGATCGCATCTTGGTTGGCGGGCAAGCGGTAGAAGACCGGGCCGTTCAGCGAAGCAAAGGCTTCGAGCTTGTCGAGCGCGCCGTCCTGCTCGAACAACTCGGCCAGCACCGACATGGTGTTGGTCGCGGTGAAACAGCCGGCGCAGCCGCAGGCGTGCTGTTTCAGGGGGTCGGGATGCGGCGCGCTGTCGGTGCCCAGGAAGAAATGCGTATCCCCCGACGTGGCGGCGTCGCGGAGCGCGAGGCGGTGTTCCTCGCGTTTGGCCACCGGCAGACAATAGTAATGCGGCTTGATGCCGCCCACCAGGATGTGGTTGCGGTTGATCACCAGGTGATGCGCCGTAATCGTGCCGGCCATGTCGGGCCCCTGCGATTTGACATAGTCGATGCCGTCGCGTGTCGTTATGTGCTCCATCACCACGCGCAAGCCAGGTGTGGTGCGGCGAACGGGGTCAAGCACTCGATCGATGAAAACCGCCTCGCGGTCGAAGATGTCGATGTCATCGTCGGTTACCTCACCGTGGACGCAGAGCGGCAGGCCGATCTCGGCCATCTTTTCCAGCACCGGGCGCACCTTGTCGAAATCCGTCAAGCCAGAGGCAGAGTTGGTGGTGGCGCCAGCGGGGTAGAGCTTCACCGCCTTGACCAGTCCGCTGGCAGCGCCGGCGGCGACGTCAGACGCGTCGGTGGCCTCGGTGAGATAGAGCGTCATCAGCGGCTCGAATACTGCGCCTTCGGGCAGGGCGGCGAGGATGCGGCTGCGATAGGCGGCGGCGTCGCAGGAGGTCAAGACGGGCGGTACCAGATTGGGCATGATGATGGCCCGGGCGAAATGCCGGGTGGTCTCGGGCAGCACTGCGGCCAGCATGGCGCCGTCGCGCAGATGCAGGTGCCAGTCGTCGGGGCGGCGGATTGTGAGCGTCTCGGTCATCGCGCCTGCCATAGCCAGAATTGCACCGGCGCGCCACCGGCAATTGCCCGGTAGATTGCCTGGCAAAAACAGCAGGCTTCCCTTGCACGGTGTCAGTCGTGTTAACCGGCATTCCCCATTTGGCGTGCCTTCGTAAAGGTTACTGGCGGAGAAGCTGTCTTTTCAAGCAAATTCGGCCTTCGTTGGTTGTTGGGTGCAGCGTGCTGGCCGCAAAGAGCGGCCAAACGGGCCGTCGCGATGGTTT
>JAAELR010000228.1 GCA_024226455.1 Paracoccaceae bacterium | reverse complement strand
CATGGAATAGATCACGCCGGCCTTTTCGGCCATTGCCGCAAGGGCCGCGCCGCAGATCGCGTCGGCCTCTACCGTGGCCGAGATGGCGTGTTTGCCATGCGCGAAGGCGGCGGCCAGGTGATGGGCGGCGGCCAGGTGATGGGCGGCGGCTATCGGGTCGCCGGTGGCCTCTATGACGATCTCGGTCGCGGGGTGGGCGATCAGCGCCATGGCATCGTCGGTGACATGGGTGGCGCCCGATTGCAGCGCTGCGTTGAGGTCGGGGGCGGCGAAGGCCGGGGATGGCCAATGCGCCAGCGTCAGGTTGGATTTCGCCTGCGCCACGTCCAGGTCGGCGACGGCGAGCACGTGCAGTCCTGGCAGGCGGATCGCCTGGGCAAGAAACATGGTGCCGAACTTGCCGGCGCCGATCACGCCGACGCGGATCGGGGTGTCGGCCTCGGCGCGAGCTAGGAGTTGACGATAGAGGCTCATCTTGGTTCCTTGGGGCCCGACAGTGAGGAGAGGCTAGGATGGGCGGGCAGGCGATGCAAACGGATGCGCCAAAGATGCGGCAGGAGGTGATCGACACCTGCCTGAAGGTGAATGCGCTTGGCATTAACCAGGGCACATCGGGCAATGTCTCTGTGCGGAGTGGCGAGGGCTTTCTGATTTCGCCCTCGGGGGTGGCATATGAGGCAATGACGCCGGATCAGGTTGTCGCGATGGATATGCAAGGCGGCCATGGCGGCGGCTGGCGGCCTTCGTCGGAATGGCGCATGCATCTCGATATCTACCGGACGCGGGCCGAGGCCGGCGCGGTGGTGCATGTGCATTCGCCCTATGCCACCGCTCTCAGTTGTCTGCGCCGCGATGTTCCGGCGTTTCACTACATGATCGCGGCGGCAGGCGGCGACAGCCTGCGCTGTAGCGATTACGCGACCTTCGGCACCCAGGCGTTGTCGGACGCGATGCTGGCGGCGCTGCAAGATCGCAGTGCCTGCCTGCTGGGCACCCACGGCCAGATCGCGTTCGGGCCGACGCTGGACAAGGCGCTGTGGCTGGCGGTCGAGGTCGAGGCGCTGTGCCGGCAGTATGCCATCGCCTGCCAGGCCGGTGAGCCGGTGCTGCTGGACGAGGCAGAGATAGACGAGGTGCTGGAGCGGTTCGCAAGCTATGGCAAACAGCCGGAGGCATCGGCGCAGTCAGATGGGTAGAACGCGGGGTTTTCAGGAGAATTCCGCTGTGGAAGATATTTGCAAAGATCATTCTGCCGCGTCGCTCAGGCGGTTTCGCTGACCTGATAGTGCGACCGCGCCAGCCAGTCGGGGTCGATCTCGACGCCCCAGCCCGGCTCGTCGGTGACGGTGGCGTGGCCGTTCTCGATGCTGTAGGGATCGGTGACAAAAAGCCGCTGTTGCCAGGGGTAATAATCCGGGCCCTCGATGGAAAACTCCAGATATCTCCCGGCATTGGGGATCGCCCGCAACAGGTGCATGGTGAACAGCGTCACCAGCGACAGGTTGGCGCAATGCGGTGTGACCGGCAGGCCCGCCGCCTCGGCCATGGAACAGACCCGCAAGGTTCGTGACAGGCCGCCGAGATAGCAGATATCGGGCTGCACGATGTCGACCGCGCCCATGTCGATCATGCGGGCCCATGTGGGCAGGTCGCAATCTTGCTCGCCGCCGGTGACGTCGATCTGCAGCGCGTCGGTCACTTGCCCGGTCTGTTCCAGCTCCCAATAGGGGCAGGGCTCCTCGTAGTGGCAGAATCCATGATCCTGCAGCATGTGGCCAACCTCGATGGCGCGCGCCGGAGCGTAGCAGGAGTTGGCGTCGATCAGCAGATCCGCCTCGGGAAGGGCGCGGCGCATGGCGGCAATGATCTCTTCCGTGCGGCCCGGCCATTCGTCGCGGCCGCGGCCCACTTCGGCGCCGGCGCGCACCTTGAAGGCGGTAAAGCCCTGCTCGTCCGCCAGCCGCAGCATGCGCGCGGCCTCTTGCCTCGGCGTGATGTCGCGTTTCATCGAACTGGCATAGGCGCGCACCGGACCCGCAGAGCCGCCGATCAGGGCCGCCACCGGAACACCCGCCGCCTTTGCCCTCGCGTCCCAGATGCCGGTGTCCAGCCCCGCCATTGCCCGGCGCAGGTAGCTGCCGGGGAACTTGTGCTCTCGCTCTGTCACCAGATCCAGCAGGTCGTCGAGATCGGTCGTGTCGCGGCCCAGAACCCATGGCGCGACCTGCCGGTGCAGAACCTGACAGGTAATGTCAGAGTGATAGGTCGAGACCTGACCCCAGCCCCGGGTGCCGTCGTCCATGGTGACACGGACAAAGCCGACGAATTCGTTGCAGAAGCTTTCGATGCGTTCTAGTCTCATAACCTGCACCCTGACCGTGCCACGCCGGTCTGGTCAAGGCCCCATTGCGGCACTGCTCGCATCGTTTCAGGGCTTGAACACCAGCGGGGATTTTGCCAACGATAGCCGGGTGCGCCCGGCGACCCTACCGGCGGCACGCGCGGGCCCATTTGCGGAGGAAAGATGCGCTATCATACCCCAGAGAGTTTCGAGGACGCCTCGGCCATCGCCGCGGGCGCCGAGGGTGTCACCCGGTATCTGGCCGGTGGCACGGATATTCTTGTGCAGATGCGCTCGGATATCGTCACACCCGACGACCTGATCGACATCAAGCATATTGTCGGCGTCAAGGAAATCGCGCGCAGCGATGACGGCGGATGGCGCATCGGCGCTGCGGTCGCCGGGGCCGAGCTTGGCGAGCATGACGGGGTCGGCGCCGACTGGCCCGGCGTGGTCGAAGCGATGGAGCTTGTCGGCTCTACCCAGGTGCAGGGCCGCGCGACGCTGACCGGCAACCTGTGCAACGCCTCGCCAGCGGCCGATTCGGTGCCGGCGATGATCGCAGCCGGCGCCACCGTGTCGGTGACCGGCCCGGATGGCCCCCGCAAGATCGCGGTCGAGGACGTGCCCACGGGCCCCGGCCAGATCAGCCTGGTCAGGGGCGAGGTGGTGACCGCGGTCAACCTGCCGGCGCGCGGGCCAGGCGGCGGCGACGCCTATCTGCGCTTTACCCCACGCACCGAGATGGACATCGCCGTTGTCGGCTGCGGCATCAGCCTGACCCGCGACGGCGACACGATAACGTCCGCCCGCGTGGCGCTGGGCGCGGTCGCGCCCACGGCGCTGCTGGTCGAGGCCGCCGCCGCGGCGCTGGTCGGCGGCACCCTGGATGACGGCGCGCTTGACGCGCTGGCGGCGGCGGCAGAGGCCGCCTGCAACCCGATCGATGACAAACGCGGCACCATCAGGTTCCGCACCCATGTGGCGGGCGTGCTGGCCAGGCGTGTCGCAAAAATCGCATATGACCGGGCCGGAGGCGCCAAATGAGCAAGATCCATGTGACAACCACCGTCAACGGGGACGCGACGGAATTCCTCTGCGACCCGCGTGAGACGCTGCTGGATGTGCTGCGCGACCGGCTGAGCCTGACCGGCGCCAAGGAAGGTTGCGGCACCGGCGATTGCGGCGCCTGCAGCGTCACGGTTGACGGGCGTCTGATCAGTTCCTGCCTGATGCTGGCGGCAGAGGCCGAGGGCAAGGAAATCGGCACTGTCGAAGGCATCGCGACGGGCGAGGAACTGCATCCCCTGCAGCGCAAGTTCATCGAACACGCGGCGCTGCAATGCGGCGTCTGCACGCCGGGCATCCTGGTGGCGGTCAAGAACCTGCTGGAGCGCGATCCCGACCCGACAGAGCAACAGGTGCGCTATTGGCTGGCGGGCAACCTGTGCCGCTGCACCGGCTATGACAAGATCATCCGCGCCGTGATGGACGCGGCGGCTGAAATGAGGGGGGCGGCATAATGGCCTTGGACGAATACACCGAACAGACCGGCGGCCCGGCCGACGAGATCCGCAGCGAATTCACCAAGGTGGGCACCAGCCCCGACCGGCCCGACGGCATCGACAAGGTCACCGGCCGGGCCAGGTTCGGCGCCGACGCATATGCGCCGGGCATGCTGCACGGCGTCATCGTGCGCAGCCCGCATGCCCATGCGCGCATCGTCAGCATCGACACCTCCAGGGCAGAGGCCGCCCCGGGCGTCAAGGCCGTGGTCACCCGCGCCGATTTCGCCGACGGCCAGAGCGGCGAAGACTGGGCCGTGATGGAAAACGTCATGGCCGGCGACACGGCGCTTTATGACGGCCACGCCGTCGCCGCGCTGGCCGCCACATCGCTGCTGGAAGCGCGCGACGCGGCCCGGCTGATCGAGGTAGAATACCAGATCCTGCCCCATGTCACGGATGTCGACGAGGCGATGAAGGACGGCGCCCCGGTTATACGCGAAGGTGCCGCCGACAATTCCGTGCCCGCGGGCATGCACCCCAACGTGGTGCGCTATCACTCCAGCGGGCATGGTGACGTCGATCAGGGCTTCGCCGAGGCCGATCTGGTGATCGAGGATCACTTTGTGACCGCGGCCACGCATCAGGGCTATATCGAACCGCATGCCTGCCTTGCCACCATGGGCGGCGACGGGCGCGCAGAGCTTTGGTGCTGTACACAAGGCCACTGGAACGTACAGAAACTCTGTGCCGCCACCGTGGGCATCGAGCAATCGAAGCTGCGCGTGACCGCATCCGAGATCGGCGGCGGCTTTGGTGGCAAGACCACGGTCTTTGTCGAGCCGGTGGCGCTGGCGCTTTCGCGCAAGGCCAACAAGCCGGTGAAGGTGGTGATGACCCGCTCGGAGGTGTTCCGCGCCTCTGGTCCGACTGCGTCCACGTCGATGGACGTCAAGATCGGCATGAAGAAGGACGGGACCATGACCGCCGCCAGGGGCGTGTTCCGTTGCCAGGGCGGTGCCTTTCCCGGCGCGCCGATGGAATTCACCTCGATGTGCGCCTTCGCGCCCTACGCGCTGAAACATGTCAGCCAGATTGGCTATGACGTGATGACCAATCGTCCCAAACAGGCCGCCTACCGCGCGCCGGGTTCGCCCATGGCGGCTTTCGCGGTGGAATCGGTGGTTGACGAGCTGTGCAACAAGCTGGGGCTGGACCCGATCGAGGTGCGTCTCAAGAACGCCTCGCGCATGGGCACCAAGGCCAGCTTCGGCCCCACATGGGACCGCATCGGCCTGGTCGAGACGCTGGAGGAGGCGAAAGCCCACCCGCATTTTTCGGCCCCCCTGGCACCCGGGGCGGGCCGCGGCATTTCCTGCGGCTTCTGGTTCAACCATGGCGGCGAAACCTCGGTGACGATGGCCATGTCAGAGGACGGCTCGGCGCAGCTTATGGTGGGCACCCCCGATATCGGCGGCAGCCGTGCCTCGATGGCGCTGATGGCGGCAGAGGAGCTGGGCATCCCGTATGAGAATGTCCGGGTCACCGTCGCCGACACGGCCTCGCTGGGTTACAACGAGGTCAGCCATGGGTCGCGGGTGACCTATGCCAGCGGTCTGGCCACCATCCAGGCCGCGCGCGACACGGTACGCAAGCTTTGCGCCCGGGCGGCGGCCAAGTGGGGCATCGACGAGGATGCGGTCACCTGGCAGGACGGCTGCGCGGTGCCTTCGGGGCCGAACGCGGGCGATTTCGACCCGCTGCCCATCGACAGGATCTGCCGCGTCATGGGCCGCACCGGCGGGCCGATCGTGGGCCACTATGAGGCCACGCCAGAAGGCGCGGGCGTGTCCTTTGCCACCCATATCGTCGATGCTGAGGTCGACCGAGAGACCGGCGCCACGAAAGTGACCCGCTACACGGTGGTGCAGGACGCCGGCAAAGCGATCCACCCGACCTATGTCGAGGGTCAGTTCCAGGGCGGCGCCGCACAGGGCATCGGCTGGGCGCTGAACGAGGAATACGTCTATGGGCCGGACGGGCGCCTGCAGAACGCCGGTTTCCTCGATTACCGCATTCCGGTGGCCAGCGACCTGCCGATGATCGACACTGTGATTGTCGAGGTGCCGAACCCGGGGCACCCCTACGGCGTGCGCGGGGTGGGCGAGACCTCGATCTGCCCGCCGCTGGCGGCCATCGCCAACGCGGTGTCGAACGCCGCAGGCGTACGCATGCGGCAGCTGCCCATGCGGCCCAGCCGGGTGCTCGAGGCGCTGGAGGATCAGGACTGAGAGCTAAAAATGGATGCAGGGCGGGCTGAACCCCGCCCTGCGAAAACCGCAAGCCCGGGATGTCCCGCATGACCTACAAACCGCTTGTCACGGTGCATCTGTGGTCCGGCCTGCGCTCGCTGGTCGACGGACAACAGGTGGTCGAGCTTCGCGCTGCCACCATCGGCCAGATGATCGACGCGCTGGTCCGGGACTATCCCGCTTTGAAAGAACCCGTCGAGGCCGGCGTCTCGGTCAGTATCGACGGCAGGATCTATGCCCAGGGGCTGACCCAGCCGGTGGGAGAGGACAACGAGATCTACCTGCTGCAACGCATCAAGGGCGGGTAGAACGCCGCCCGGTGCGGTGCCCGGAACCAACCGGAGATTGACAGCGTTCAATGCAGACGGTCTTGTGGCAGCCATGGATTTGAACCTGACAGGACAGCGCGTCGTGGTGACCGGCGCGGCCAGCGGCATAGGGCTGGAGATAGCGCGCGGCTTTGCCGCCGAGGGCGCGTGCGTGATGCTGTGCGATGCCGACCGCCAGGAGCTGGCCGCGCTTGCCGGGACCGACCCGAACCTGATCGCCGTGCCCTGCGACGTGGCCGACCGCGACGCGGCGGGCGCCTTCATCACCGATGCCGCGGCGCGGCTGGGCGGCATCGACACACTGGTCAACAATGCCGGCATCGCCGGACCCACCGGTCCGGTGGAAGAGATCGCGCCAGAGCAATGGGACCGCTGCCTGCAGGTCTGCCTGACAGGTCAGTTCAACATGACCCGCACCGCAGTGCCGCATCTGCGGGCCAGCGCCAACCCTTCGATCATCAACCTGTCGTCGCTGGCCGGCCGGGTGGGCTTTGCCCTGCGCACGCCCTACGCGGCGGCGAAATGGGGCGTCATCGGCTTTACCAAATCGCTGTCCATAGAGCTTGGCCCCGACCGCATCCGCGTCAACGCCGTCCTGCCGGGGCTGGTATCGGGCGACCGGCAGCGGCGGGTGCTGGAGGCCAAGGCGCAGCGGCTGGGCAAAAGCTTTGCCGAGACCGAAGCGCAGGCGTTTTCCTATACCTCGATCCGCGACTACGTCACGCCGGGCCAGATCGCCGACCAGTGCCTCTATCTGGCCAGCGCGCGGGCCAGCACGATCTCGGGTCAGGCGGTCTCTGTCTGCGGCGACACGCAGATGCTGGCATGAGCCCGGCGAGGAGGGCCCGCGAGGGCCCGATGAGCGCCCCCCGGGCGCTGACCCGATTGTGAAGCGGCACGGGGGCCTGGCGCCGGCGGCCAGAGTGCCTGACTGATTGCCACCATATTGACGGAACAAATCCAAATGACCGATACATACGAGCCGCCCAGCGTCTGGACCTGGCAAACCGGCAGTGGCGGCAAGTTCGCCGCCACCAACCGCCCCCTTGCCGGGCCGACCCACGACAAGGCGCTGCCGGTGGGCGAACACCCGCATCAGCTCTACTCGCTGGCCACACCGAATGGCGTCAAGGTGACGATGCTGTTCGAGGAACTTCTGGCGGCGGGCACAGAGCAAGCGGAATACGATGCCTGGCTGATCCGGATCGGCGAGGGCCACCAGTTCGGCAGCGGTTTTGTCGGGGTCAACCCGAACTCGAAGATCCCCGCATTGATGGACCACAGCACGCCAACCCCGACCCGGGTGTTCGAAAGCGGCGCTATCCTGCTCTATCTGGCGGAAAAGTTCGACCGTTTTCTCGGGGAGAACCGGCCTGAAATGCTGTCATGGCTGTTCTGGCAGATGGGCAGCGCGCCCTATCTGGGCGGCGGGTTCGGGCATTTCTACGCCTATGCGCCAGAGAAATGGCAATACCCGATCGACCGTTTCGCGATGGAGACCAAGCGCCAGCTCGACGTGCTGGATCGGCGCCTGGCGCAGGTGCGGTTCCTCGATGGTGCCGACTATACCATCGCCGACATGGCGGTCTGGGCCTGGTACGGTCAGCTTGCACTGGGGCGGCTCTATTCGGCGGGCGAGTTTCTCGACGTGGAAAGCTATGCTCATGTGCAACGCTGGGCCAAAGAGATTGATACGCGCCCGCCAGTGCAGCGCGGCCGCATGGTGAACCGGGTCTCCGGCAACCCGGCCAAGCAGTTGCACGAACGCCACGGGCCGGGCGATTTCGAAACCCGGACCCAGGACAAGCTGGACCCCCAGGGCTGAACGGGTCCGCTCATCGCTCGGGGCTTCGCCCCAGCGCTCCTCGCTGCGAAACGCTCCACGGCCAGCGAGGAGGGCCCGCAAAGGCCCGATGAGCGGCTACCTGCCCCGGCGCGATACCACATGTTCGCGGTACAGCGTGTAGACGCCGGTCGCCACGATGATCAAAGCCCCGGCCCAGGTCCAGAAATCGGGCAGGTCGGCAAAGACCAGATAGCCCCAGCAGGTGCTCCAGATCAGCAGCGTGTAGTGCAGCGGCGCTACCACCACGGCCTGCGCCATTTCCAGCGCCCTGATCACGCAGGTCTCCGCCGCCGCCGCAATCAGCGCCATGCTGCACAACAGGGCGATCTCGGTGCCACCCGAGGGCCATTGCCAGACGAAAGGCAGCGGCAGCGACAGGATCGCCACGCTGACCAGCGCGGTATAGGCCACCGTCGTCGCCGTCCGGTCGGTACCCGCCAGCTTGCGCGAGATGACCTGCCGGATGGCAAAGAACGCCGCCGCCAGCACCACCAGCAGCACCGCGGGATGCACCGCTCCGGTGCCGGGGCGGATCACGATCAGTGTCGCCAGAAAACCGATGCTGACGGCGCCCCAGCGCCGCATCCCAACCCTTTCGCGCAGCACCAGCGCCCCCAGCAGCGTCACCATGAAGGGCGCCACGAAACTGACCGCCACCGCGTCGGTCAGCGGCACATAGCTGACCGCAACGATGAACAGCGTGGCCGAGCCCGCCGCCACCGCTCCGCGCGCCACCTGCCAGCCCGGGCGGGCGCTGCGCAGGAAACCCCCGCCGCGCAGGCCCAGCAGCACCAGCACCGCCAGAACCATGCCCATCTGCCGCGACCAGACGATCTGGATCGGGTGCAGGCTGCCGGTCAGGAACTTGGCCTGGGTGTCGACCACCGAAAACAGGAACATGCCCGCCGCCATGAAGGCGACGCCGCGCAGGCTGTCATTTTGGTGTGCGGCCAGCGGGCCGTGCAGCCGGGGGGCGGTTGATGACCGGGCGATGGCAAAAACCCTAACCGCCGGTGATGCGGACCTCGCCCACCAGCTTGGCGCCCTTTTCCGACGACATGGTCTGTGCGGTGACCTGCGAGGTGACCTCGGAGCCAGAGCCCAGCGAAAGTTCCTTGCAGGTAACGCTGCCCGACTGGCGGCCATGGATGGAAACCACGTCGGCCTTGACCGCGCCGTTCACCTGGCCTCCGGTGGCCACATCGACCGATTTTGCGGTGATGTCGCCGGTCACCCTCCCCTTGATAGAGATAACCGCCTCTGACGAGGTGATGTTTCCGTCGATCACCAGATCCTTTTCAATGACAGTGCCGGGCATGGTTCCTCCTGATGGGGTCTGGTCTTGGGTCGAGGCTAGGGCGCGTGGCCGAAAAGTGCAATCCTCGTGGCTCTTACCATAGAAGCCGGTTCGGATGCGAGAGCGTTTCGCGCCCCTTGTCCCTGCAATGTGGCAAGGCCCCGCCGACCGACCGCGAATTCGCGCCACCCCATCGCGGGGGCAATGCGCCGCTTGTCCTGCCCCCGGCGCTTGCCTATAAGCCGATTGGCATGTTGCGCACCGCGATCATCATTCGAATTACCTGCCCGGCGCTCTGACCCGCACGAGCCGCCGGGACAAGACGCATGACTGACCGCGCCGCCCCATAACCCCAGATTTTCCCCGCGACCGCAGGATGAACCCCCATGTGTGCCGACACACCCGACACCCCCGACTACAAAGCCACCCTGAACCTGCCCGTCACCGATTTCCCGATGCGCGCCGGCCTGCCGAAACGAGAGCCCGCCTGGCTGGAAAAATGGCAAAAGATCGGTGTTTACGACCGCCTCCGCGAGAAAGCCCCGCAAGGGGCTGACGAGCGTCTGCCCTTCATCCTGCATGACGGTCCCCCCTACGCCAACGGCCACCTGCATATCGGCCACGCGCTGAACAAGATCCTCAAGGACTTCATAGTGCGGTCGCAGCAGATGCTGGGCCGCGACGCGCGCTACGTGCCGGGCTGGGATTGCCACGGGCTGCCGATCGAGTGGAAGATTGAGGAACAATACCGCGCCAAAGGCCGCGACAAGGATGCGGTCGATGTGGTTGATTTCCGTCAGGAATGCCGCAAGTTCGCCGAGGGCTGGATCGGCATCCAGCGCGAAGAGTTCAAGCGGTTGGGCGTTACCGGCAAATGGGACGATCCGTATCTGACGATGAACTTCCATGCCGAGCGTGTCATCGCCGAGGAATTCCAGAAATTACTGATGACCGGCACCCTTTATCAGGGGTCCAAGCCGGTGATGTGGTCGCCGGTCGAAAAGACCGCGCTGGCCGAGGCCGAGGTCGAGTATCACGACCACCAGAGCCACACGATCTGGGTGCGGTTTCCGGT